>JAYTXO010000246.1:0-23233 GCA_043742905.1 Microbacteriaceae bacterium
TGCAGGTCGCCCAGAAGCTCGGCATCGAGTACCGCGAGGGCTTCTACAAAAACCGTTACGTCGGCCGCACGTTCATCATGCCCGGCCAGGAACAGCGCACCAAGAGCGTGAAGCAGAAGCTGAACGCGATGGGATCCGAGTTTCGCGGCAAGAACGTTTTGATCGTCGACGACTCGATCGTGCGCGGCACCACCTCCCGCGAGATCATCGACATGGCGCGCCAGGCTGGCGCCAACTCGGTGACCTTCACCTCGGCGGCGCCGCCGGTGCGCTACCCGCACGTCTACGGGATCAACATGCCCAGCCGCGAAGAACTGGTCGCCTCCGGCCGCAAGATCCCCGACATAGCAACCGAGCTCGGCGCCGACTACCTGATCTACCAGGAGGTCGCCGACATGCAGGCCGCGATCCTCGAGGGATCCGACATCGAACGTCTCGAGATGAGCTGCTTCACAGGCGAGTACGTTACGGGCACGGTCACGCCGGAGTACCTGGCCTGGGTCGAGGCGAACCAGCTGAGCTAGGGCGATCAGTTCGCCGCAGTGCCGGTGATCGTGGTCGTAGCGGTGGTCGTGCCCGTGCCCGCCAGAGCGGCGCGCACCCTATTTGCATCGTCGTCCCGAATAGAGCGCGCGGATACGCCACCCGCCTGACGGGTCGACGGGTGCGGAGCCAGACCAAGCCCGATGCAACACGAATGTCGCCGAATCCGGAGTGCGCAATAACGCTGGAATTCTGGCCATCGGTCATGGTGAAATGCGCGGAGCCGAATCCGCTCTGCATCTGCTTGCCCACGGCAAAACTGAGCCGCACGGCGTTACGCATCCGGATGCAGCGCAGTGTGTAGATCAAAACCATTGCGACAAGCAGTAGCAACGCGATCCCCCCGAAGACGCCCCTGGTCGCGCGTAAGCGGTACCCCGCCCAAAACGGTGCCCTTACCAGCGAGCGCTGCCAGTCGACGTCGACCGTGAACGAGTGCGTGTGGGGGATCTGCTGGGTGTCCGGCTCTGACATTCCGGTGCTGTACCAACGCCCGGGCGCCAGGCGAGCGGCGTGCGGCTGCGGCTCCGGCTGCGGCAAAGCCCGGGCTGGCCGCCGCGGGGCGCGGATCAGGACGCCGCGTCGCCTCAGGGCGCGGATCAGGATCAACGGCGGCGTGTTGGAGTGTGATCTCCTGATCGGCGCGCGGCGCCAGCCAGGCCCGGGCTCAGGCGTCGGACTCGGACTCGGACTCGCGTGACTCGCGTGACTCGACACGCTCGAGTTCGGCGGTGACCGTGCGGGCGCGGCGCACCGAGCGACGGTCGAGCGCCAGCCCCAGTACGGCGCCGAGCACGATCCCCGCGGGAACGCCGTAGAGGCAGAAGTAGCCGTAGGTTGCTGCGAAACCGACCTTGGGGCCGGCGGGCCCGAGCGAGGTGATGATCAGCGTGACGATCGCACCGACGATCGCACCCAGCAACAGAAAGACCGGCAGCCGCGGCGCGCGGCGGACTCGCACCTCCGCGGTGCTCTCCGTCGTGCGGGGCTCCAGCTCGCTCACGTCTCCATTGTGCGCCACGCGAGAGGCAGCACCTCGCGCAGGTCTGCTCGCTGACCGGATGCCGAGGCGCGCGCCGCCGCGACCGCATCGCTCCAGAGCAGGGATCCGGTGGCGAGCGCGATCCAGGTCGCGGCATCTGTCTCGATCACGTTGGGCGGAGTTCCGCGCGTGTGGCGCGGCCCCTCGATCGCCTGCACAGCGCCCCACGGTGGCACGCGCACCTCGACGGTGTGGCCTTCGAAGTCTGAAGCAAGCACCTCGAGCAGGTAACGCACGGCCAACGCCACGGTGTCGCGGTGGTCGGTCCCGGCGAGCACCGCGGCGACGGCGGCGGATCCCGCGGCCGGTTCGATCTTGCGGCGAACGCTCACGAGCACCGCGCCAGCACTCGCGCCAACACCGCCGCCCGCTCCCGCGCCAAGCCAGCCATCCCGCTCCCGAACATCCGCCAACGCTACCGCCGGTAGCCTGAGCGAGTGAGAATCCTCGTCCTCGGCTCCGGCGCTCGGGAGCACGCGATCGTCGTGGCATTGCTGCGCGAACAGGCGGAGCACGGCAGGAGCCACCAGGTCATCGCTGCCCCCGGCAACGCGGGCATCTCGGCCGAGCCGGGAGTGGAGGCCGTCGGGCTCGACGCCTCTAACGGCAAGCTCGTGACACAGTATGCCCTCGACAACGGGATCGAACTCGTCGTGGTTGGACCGGAGGCTCCGCTTGTCGCCGGCGTGGCCGATGTGCTGCGCGCGAACGGCATCCCGGTGTTCGGTCCCGGCAAGGCCGCCGCGGCCCTTGAGGGCTCGAAGGCCTTCGCGAAGCGGATCATGGAACTCGCACATATCCCGACCGGACGGGCCCACCGCGTCAATACGATCGAGGAAGTCGAAGTCGCGCTCGACGCGCTCGGAGCCCCGCACGTGGTGAAGGCCGACGGGCTTGCGGCGGGCAAGGGCGTGCTCGTTACCGATGATCGCGCCGCGGCCCTCGCCCACGCCCGGCACTACCTGCAGCAGGGCGAGGTGTTGGTCGAGGAGTTCCTCGACGGCCAGGAGGTCTCGCTTTTCTTCCTCGCTGACGGCCACGATGTCGTGCCACTCAGCCCGGCGCAAGACTACAAGCGGGCCGGCGACGGCGACACCGGTCCGAACACCGGCGGTATGGGCGCGTACTCCCCGCTGCCCTGGCTCACCGACCGGTGGGGCTCAGAGGCGGCATTCGTCGACGAGATCCTTGACACCGTCGCGCTGCCGACCGTGCGAGCGTTGGAAGCAGAGGGGACGCCCTTCATCGGGCTCCTCTACTGCGGACTCATCGTGACCGCCCATGGCGTGCGGGTGATCGAGTTCAACGCCCGCTTCGGCGATCCCGAAACGCAGGTTGTGCTGCCGCGGCTTCAGACCGCACTGTCGACGCTTCTGCTGGCCGCATCCACCGGCACGCTCGGACGAATGCCGTACCCCACGTTCTCGAACGACGTCGCGGTGGTCGTGGTTTTGGCAAGCGAGGGCTACCCCGATGCACCGGTCACCGGACGCGCGATCACAGGCCTGGATGCGGCGTCCGCTGTCCCAGGGGTCAGCCTGCTCCATGCCGCCACGGCACGCGGCAGCGACGGCGGTTACATCGCCACTGGCGGACGCGTGCTCGGCGTCGTCGCGCGCGCCACGGATTTCGCTGCCGCACGCATGGCCGCGTACGACGCTTTGGGCCGCATCCATTTGGACGGCTCGCACTACCGGACCGACATCGCAGAACGGGTGGCACGAAGTTGAGGCAGACACAGTGATTACGCAAGTCGGCGGAGTCCCCCGCGGAGACACGCGCCTTGAGGCGTTGGGCTGGACACACGTCTACTCGGGCAAGGTGCGCGATCTCTACGAGACGCCCTCCGCGTCAGGGCGCGTACTGGTGGTCGCGTCGGATCGGGTCAGTGCGTTCGATCACGTTCTCGAGCCGAGCATCCCCGGCAAGGGCGCGCTGCTCACCCAGCTCAGCCTGTGGTGGTTCGGCCGACTTGGCATGAAGAACCACCTCGCCGCGGCCCACCCGTCGCTGGCCGCGCACCTGCCGCCCGGCATCGCCGAGCGGTCCATGCTCGTGCGCGATCTGCAGATGCACCCGATCGAGGCGGTCGTGCGGGGCCACCTGGTCGGCTCGGGCTGGCTGGAGTACCAGCAGTTGCAAAGCGTCTGCGGCATCCGACTGCCCGCCGGGCTGGCCAACGGCGACCGACTGCCCGAACCGATCTACACCCCGGCGTTCAAGGCTCCGATGGGCGAGCATGACGAGAACATCAGCTTCGCGCGCACGGTCGAGTTGCTTGGCGAGACCAAGGCTGCCGAGATCCGAGATGCGTCGCTTCGCGTCTTCGCAACCGCGTCGGCAATCGCCGACGACAAAGGGCTCATTCTCGCCGATACCAAGTTCGAGTTCGGGGACGATCCGGAGTCCGGCGAGCTCACCCTCGCCGACGAGGTGCTTACGAGCGACTCCAGCCGCTACTGGGACGCTGCAACGTATGCCGCGGGAGGCATTGACCGTCTCGACAGCTTCGACAAACAGATCGTGCGCAACTGGCTCTCGGCGCACTGGGATAGGACGGGCACGCCGCCCGAACTCCCCGAGGACATCGTGCAGACCACGGCGGCGCGCTACGGAGAGTTGATCGAGCGGCTCACCGCGTGACTCTCCTGATCCGCTCGGTGCCCTGGGGCGATGACGTGGCTTCGGCGCTTCGCGACGCTCAGCAGACCGAGATCGAAATCCGCTACGAGACGCCGGATTCCGAGCCGGGCCCGAAGCCGACCGCATCCGACATCACGCTCTTCCTCGTGGCCTACGACGTGCCCGATGACGGGGACGAGCTTCCGGTCGGCTGTGGTGCACTCCGCGCGTTGGACAGCATGCACGGCGAAATCAAGCGGATGTACGTGATCCCCGAGCGCCGGGGCACCGGCATCTCGACACGACTGCTCGCAGCGCTCGAGGGCGAGGCTCGCGGACTGGGCTGGGATCGGGTCGTGCTCGAGACCGGCGACCGCCAACCCGACGCCATGCGTCTGTACGAGCGCGAGGGCTACACGCGCATCCCGAACTTCGGCTACTACGCGGACTCCGAACTCTCGATCTGCTACGAGAAGGTGTTCACCTGAGCCCAGCGCCATTGTCGAGGGGTCGCCTTAGGGCCTTCTGGATGCGCTGACAGCCCACTTTGCGACCCCTCGGAAAACCTCATCAGGGCGAAAGTCACCCCCACCGCTTAGACTCGCCCCTCATGAGAGCGAGCGGGCTGGCCGCGGTGTTGGTCGTGGCGCTCACGTTCTGCCTCGCGGGCTGCGGGGTTATCGGCCGCGGCTTGCACGGCCTCGACCGGCGCGGTGTCGCGCCAACGCCGAACAGCGCCCCGCCAAGCCATCCGGTTATTACCGGATTCCAGCCGTCCTGGGGCGACACCGCTAACCTCGACGCGAGCAAGGCGGCGCTGACCACCATCGCGATCTCGGGGATCGACATCGGGGCGGACGGCACCTCGGTGACTCCGCCATCCGCCGATGTACTCAAGCAACTCACCCACGCGCACGCCCTCGGCAAGAAGGCGGAGGTGCTGCTTCTCAACTACCAGGACGGCGTCGGCTTCAGCGACAACGCCGCCGCGTCGATGCTGGGTACCGGGGCGAATCGCGACGCAGCGGCGGCCTCGCTTGCCGCTGTGGTCAAGAACTCCGGCTTCGACGGCGTGATGTTCGACCTCGAGTCGCTGAGTCCAGGCGAAGCGCCAAAGCTGACCGAGTTCGCCGCGGCGCTGCGGTTGGCGGTCGGGCCGAATGTCCATCTGGATGCCGCGATCCAGCCCTCGACGACACCCGAGGGCTACCGGCGGCTGGGTTACGACATCCCCGGACTGCTGACCTCACTCGACAACGTGACCGTAATGGCCTACGACCAGCACGGCACCTTCAACCCGGCCAACCCCGGTCCGGTTGGTGCGCTGACCTGGCAGAAGAAGGTGTTGCGAGCCATGCTTCTCCTCGCGAAGCCAGGGCAGGTCGATCTCGGCGTGGCTGGCTACGGCTATCGCTGGGCTGCAGATGGTGTGCACACGGTCGGCGATATCCGAGCCCGGCGGCTCGAATCGGCCGCGGGCGTGACCCCGTCCTTCGACGCCCACAGCGGGGAGTGGACCGCGACCCTCCCCGATGGTCAGGTCTTCTGGTGGGCGGATGCGAAGTCGATCGCCCTGCGAGAACAGCTCGCGGCATCGCTCGGGTTGCACGGGGTGGCGGTGTGGTCGCTGGCGCTGTCGGATGCAGTTCCGGTGGCTGGGTAGCCGGGCCCGCTAGCCGGTCTGGATAGCCGCTTGAAAAGCGCGCGCCGTAGACTCGCCTTGTGAGCCGCATTCCCGCCCTGCTCCTCGCTCCCATCGTGTTGCGCCAGGCTGCGCAGTTGCGTAGCGACGTGCAGCGGCTGCCCGAGGCGCACGGGGCGAAGGACGGGCTGGTGCCAGGATCGGCCGCCGCCGCGGACACCCCGCCCGTCACCGCGAAGCGTTCGCCCCACCCGCTGCGGCTGCTCGTGGTGGGGGATTCCACCGCAATGGGGACGGGAGTGGCGGTACTCGATGACGCGATTCCTGGGCGGTTGGCACGACTGCTCGCTGGCACTCGTGCGGGCGCCAGCGGGGTGGCGTGGCGCGCAGTCGGACGGAGTGGAGCGACATCGGCGCAGATTCTCGCCGACTTCACGGATGCCGCGCTCGCCGCGCACTTCGATCTCGCGGTGGTCCTGGTCGGCTGGAACGACGCGCTGCGGCTGCGGCCGGGCGGCGAGTTCTCGCGGAGCCTCGGCGCTCTGCTCGAACGGCTGCACGCGGGGTCACCGGATGCCCGGCTCGCCGTCGTCGCACCCCCCGAGTTCGCGCACTTCGCCGTGCTCCCGAGCCCCCTGCGCTTGGCCCTCGGATTCCACGCGCGCGGGTTGACCCGCACCTCGTTTCGGGTCGCACGCGACCACGATGCCGTCTCCGCACCCGGATTCGACGGGCACGCGCTCGCCTCCGACGGGTTCCACCCCAACGGGTCGGGCTATCAGCGCCTCGCCGAGGGGATCGCGGCGGCGCTTGCATGACCCGCTCGCCTCGATTGCGGCTTCCGCGCGGGCGCCCCGCCAGGGGTCGGCAAGTCGACGCGCGCCGCGTGATTGGCACGGCCGCGGGCGCCACCAGGGCCACCCGCACCCGCTCGGTAGACTGAAGTCCTTCACTCACAAATCCCCAGGGAGCCGACCGTGCCCACCATCGTCGTCGAGGTCATGCCGAAGGCCGAGTTGCTCGACCCGGCCGGCAAAGCGGTCGCCGGGGCCCTCGCCCGGATCGGCACTCCTACGTTCAGTGCCGTGCGCATCGGCAAGCGCTTCGAGCTGACCGTTGACAGCCAGGTGACCGAGGCGATCCTGGCTCAGGCACAGCGGCTCGCCGCCGACATGCTCAGCAACAGCGTGATCGAGGATGTTGTGCGCGTCTATGTTCTCGAAACGAACGTTCTCAAAATGGCCGTTCTCGAAGAGACCCCTCTCAAGGACGCGCAAGCTTGAAGGTCGGCGTCGTCACCTTCCCCGGCTCGCTCGACGACCGGGACGCACAGCGTGCCCTCCGTAGCGCCGGCGCCGAGGCAGTCGCCCTCTGGCACGGCGACCACGACCTTCAGGGCGTCGACGCGATCGTGCTACCGGGCGGCTTCAGCTACGGCGACTATCTGCGCTGCGGCGCCATCGCGGCCCGCTCGCCGATCATGACGGAGGTCATCGCGGCGGCCAATGCCGGGATGCCAGTGCTCGGCATCTGCAATGGCTTCCAGATCCTGGTCGAGGCGCACCTGCTACCGGGCGGGCTGATCCGCAACAACCACGGCGGCTTCGTCTGCCGCGACCAGAAGCTGCGCGTCGAGAACGCGTCGACCGCCTGGACCAACGGGTTCACCGTCGGCCAGGAGATCACCGTCCCGCTGAAGAACGCCGAGGGCGGTTTCATCGTCGACGCCGAAACCCTCAAGCGCATCGAGGGCGAGGGGCAGGTCGCGTTCCGTTACTTGGACGTGAACCCCAACGGCTCCCTCGACGACATCGCGGGGCTGACGAACGCGGGCGGCAACGTCGTTGGTCTGATGCCGCATCCGGAGCACGCCATCGAGCCCGGCTTCGGCCCAGACACCCCGGATGCCATGCGCAGCGGCACCGACGGCATCACCTTCTTCACGAGCGTGCTGCGCAGCGCACTCGCGCGCGCCTAACCCATCCCTCGTTCGTTTCTCCGGAGTTTCTCGGCTAACGTCTCGTCGGTCTCCCGTGACTCCGGGAAGTTGTTGGCAATTCTCCGGAGAAACGTTGGATCCTCCGGAGAAACTACGAAAGCTAGGAGCCAAGACCCTCGGCGAGGTCGGCGTCGCTCGGGTGCACGACCGGCATCGAGGCCGTGAAGTTCTGCGCGCGTTCCTCGGCTTCGGGGCTGCCGCTAAACAGCCCCTCCGGCACGGCAGCCGACGCGCCCTGACCGCGCTTCGGCGCAGCCGCAGCCGCAGCCCCGCCGCCGCCGCCTTCGGGCGAGCTCGCCTGCACGCGATCCACCTGCACGCGATCCACTTGCACGCGATCCAGCGGCAACGCCTCCGGATGCGAGCGCTGCAGCCAGTCGACGATCCGCTCGCGCACCGAGCAGCGCAGGTCGAACAGCGTGGGCGCATCGCGCGCGCTGACCAGGATGCGCACGTGCACCCGGCCGCCCACGGCATCCGTCACCTGCAGAACCTTCACGCGCCCATCCCACAGCTCGTGCCCCTCGAGAATTTCGTCGAGCTGCGCGCGCATGAGCGCGGGTGAGACCCGCCAGTCCAGATCGAGGTCGACCGAGCCCAGCAGTGCGCTCGAGCGGCGCGTCCAGTTCTCGAAGGGGGTCGAAATGAAATAGGTCGAGGGCAGCACCATCCGGCGGTCGTCCCAGATGTGCACGACCACGTAGGTGAGGGTGATCTCCTCGATGCGACCCCACTGCGTCTGCACCACCACGACGTCGTCGACTCGGATCGCATCCGAAAATGCCAGCTGGATGCCCGCGAACACGTTGCTCAGCGTCGACTGCGCAGCAAGACCCGCGATCACCGAAACCACGCCGGCCGAGGCCAGCACCGAGGTGCCGACGGCCGAGACGCCGGGGAACGTCAGCAGGATCGACCCGATCACCAGGATCACGATCACCGCCACCAGCACCCGCCGCAGCACAGCAATCTGCGTGTGCACGCGCCTCGCCACCCGGTTGTCGATCACGTCGGTCGGGTAGCGGGCGAGGGTGCGCGCGAACGCGAGGTCGAGCAACCTGCCCACCAGCCAACCGGATGCCGCGATCACCGCGATCACCAGCCCGTGCACCAGTTGCCCCCGCCAGGTGAGGTCCGGGTACGACGCGGCCACCGCGATCCAGAGCCCGAGCGCGAGCAACAGCACGCGGAACGGCCGACGGATCGTCCCGATGAGACTCGGGTCCCACCCGGCGCGACGGGCGCCCAACCGTGCCGGGACAGCGACCGCGGCGGCGATCACGACCGCGGTGACGATCGCGATTCCTATCGCGATCGCAAAGGATGGCCACGGTTGCAGACCGAACATAGAGCTTCTCCTTGCGTCGAGAACTTCCACGGTAAACCCCCTGCCTCAGCCGACGCCCAGGCCATGTCCAGGATCGGATCCGACATTCTGTGCCATCACGAGCAGTGCAACTCAGGCAGGTGGCCCGTGCCGATCGGCATCGACCACCGACTCGGAGTTGGCACTCCGAGGGCGCCCGCTGGGTAGAATCGCAGTGATGAATGCGCTTCTCGACTCCGTCAGCAACGCGATCGCCACACCCGAGAAAGAGCAGCCCTACGCGGCCCTCGGCCTGAAGAGCGACGAGTACGACCGGATCAAGGCCATCCTCGGCCGCCGTCCCACCAGCGGCGAACTCGCCATGTACTCGGTCATGTGGAGCGAACACTGCTCATACAAGTCGAGCAAGGTCTGGCTGCGGCAGTTCGGCGAGAAGGTCAGCCCCGAGATGACCAAGAACCTCATGGTCGGGATGGGCGAGAACGCCGGGGTCGTCGATATCGGCGAAGGCTGGGCGGTCACGTTCAAGATCGAGAGTCACAACCACCCGAGCTACATCGAGCCGTTCCAGGGGGCGGCAACCGGCATCGGCGGCATCGTGCGCGACATCATCTCGATGGGTGCGCGCCCCGTGGCCGTCATGGATGCGCTGCGGTTCGGCGCGATCGACCACCCAGACACGGCGCGCGTCGTGCCCGGGGTCGTCAGTGGCATCAGCTTCTACGCGAACTGTCTGGGACTGCCAAACATCGGCGGCGAGACCTGGTTCGATCCGATCTACCAGGCGAACCCGCTCGTCAACGCGCTCGCCGTCGGCGTGCTCCGGCACGAAGACCTGCACCTGGCCAACGCCAAGGGTGCCGGCAACAAAGTGGTGCTGTTCGGGGCTCGCACCGGGGGTGACGGGATCGGCGGGGCATCCGTTCTCGCGTCCGACACGTTCTCGGCTAACGGACCCACCAAGCGCCCCGCCGTGCAGGTGGGCGACCCCTTTGCCGAGAAGGTGCTCATCGAGTGCTGCCTCGAGCTGTTCGCCGGCGAGCTGGTGAAGGGCATCCAGGATCTCGGGGCGGCCGGTATCTCGTGCGCCACCTCCGAGCTCGCCAGCAACGGCGACGGCGGCATGCAGGTCTCACTCGACGAGGTGCTGCTGCGCGACCCCACGCTCACCGCCGAGGAGATCCTCATGTCGGAGAGCCAGGAACGCATGATGGCGATCGTCGAGCCGTCCAAGCTCGCGGGCTTCCTCGCCGTGACGAAGAAGTGGGATGTCGAAACCAGCGTGCTCGGCGAGGTCACCGAGACCGGGCGGCTGATCATCAGCTGGCACGGCGAGACGATCGTGGACGTGGACCCGCGCACCGTGGCCGTCGACGGCCCGGTGTACAACCGCCCGATCGCCTACCCGAGTTGGATGGACGCGCTCAACGCCGACAGCGCCGAGAAGTTCGAGCGGCCCGCCGACGGCGCGACGCTCAAGGAGCAGCTGCTCGCCCTCATCGGCAGCGCGAACTTGGCCGACAAGAGTTGGGTGACCAGCCAGTACGACCGTTACGTAATGGGTAACACCGCACTCAGCTATCCGGATGACGCGGGCATGATCCGCGTCGACGAGGAGAGCGGTCTCGGGGTCGCCCTCGCGACCGACGCGAACGGCCGCTACGCCTATCTCGACCCATACGCCGGAGCGCAGCTCGCCCTCGCCGAGGCCTACCGAAACGTCGCTGTGACGGGCGCGACGCCGGTCGCGGTCAGCGACTGTCTCAACTTCGGTAGCCCCGAAAACCCCGAGGTGATGTGGCAGTTCTCGCGCGCGGTCGAGGGGCTCGCGGATGGCTGCCTTGAGCTGGGCATCCCGGTTACCGGCGGCAACGTGAGCTTCTACAACCAGACCGGCGACGTGCCGATCCACCCGACCCCCGTTGTAGCCGTGCTGGGCACGATCGACGACGTCGGACGCCGCGTGCCCTCGGGCTGGCAGGACTCCGGCGACAACCTCTATCTGCTCGGGAGCACGCACCTGGAACTGGATGGCTCGGCTTGGGCGGGCGTCATCCACGGCCACCTGGGCGGAAAGCCACCGAAGGCGCATCTGAAGCGCGAGAAGGAACTCGCCGCGCTGCTCTCTGCGGCGGCGCACGAGGGACTGCTCAATGCTGCGCACGATCTCGCGGATGGCGGCCTCGTCACCGCGCTCGTCGACGCGTCCCTGCGTTTCGGCATCGGCGCCCGCG
The DNA here is from genome assembly GCA_043742905.1 of Microbacteriaceae bacterium. Lineage (GTDB taxonomy): Bacteria > Actinomycetota > Actinomycetes > Actinomycetales > Microbacteriaceae > Lysinimonas. Next base: position 11,410 of record JAYTXO010000246.1, read on the forward strand.
TCTGGCTGGACGAACTGCTCGAACGCGACCAGCTCGACCCGCTCACGGCGCTCTTCAGCGAGTCGGGCGCTCGGGTGATCGTGGCCGTGCCGCGCGAGGAGGACGTGAAGTTCCTGCGACTCTGCGAGGGGCGCAACTACCCGGTCGCCCGGATCGGTGTGACCGACACGGGGGCGGAGGGGGTAGGCGCCGCGCTCGAGGTCCAGGACCTTTTCACGGCGAGTCTCGAGGAACTGCGCACCGCGTCCCGCGCCACCATGGCGGAGCACTTCGGTGCGGTCGTCGGCTACGCGGCCGATCTCACTGGCAGCGGCATCCACCGCGCGCAGTCCGAGGCGCCCCGTGGTGGACGCATCTCGGAGTAGCCGAGCGGGAGTGGCTCGGAGTGGCGGCGCCTAGTCGGCCGCGGCGCCGAGCCGCGATCCGCGGCAGTCTGCGATCTCGCCGAGAGCGCCAGCGAGATCCAGGAATACCCTGCGCATGTGCGCCCCCTCCGACTCATCGAACGCGGCCGCGAATGCATTCTGGTAGAGCGCGTTGACCCTGGCCACCAGCTCCGCCCCGCGCGGCGTGACTCGCAGCAGCAGGCTGCGCCGATCGCTGGGGTGGGCTGTGCGACGCAACAGCGTCGTAGCCTCGAGTCGGTCGATGAGCGCGGTGAGCGCACCGGTCGTGAGACCGAGGTGCTCGGCAGCGAGCTTCGGCGTGACCCCGCCATTGATCGAGACAAACGACAGCGCACGCAGGTCGGTCGGGCTGATCCCCTGCGCAGCAGACAGGGCGCCCATCGCCCGTGCGTTCTGTACGCGCAGGGTCGAGAGCGCCAGGATGAGCTGGGTCATCTCCGACGCGGGGCTGTCGGATTCGGTGGCGCCCGCCGGTCTCTCACCCATCGCGAGGCTCCTCATAGATCGGTTTTCATCCGATGAGCGACGGTTGGGTGCTCCTTTCGATGCAACCACACTCGTTCCCCGAACCGCACCCGGCAGGCGAAGAACACCCTCGGGTTGGGGGCTTCAGACGGTGAAACGGACGCCCGTCGACTTCTCGGCGAGCGCCCAGAACTTGGCGCCGAACTCGGGGCTCGCGCTGGAGACCACCGGCGCCATCACGATCGGCGGCCCGGTCAGCGTGCGATTCGGGCCGAAGAACTGCCCACTCTCCGCCTCCGGGTCGAGCGCGGCGCGCACCGTCGGCCACGCGCCCTGATGCTTGCCTTGGGCGACGAGCGAGAAGACCGCGTCACGTGCGCGACGCAGCGGAGACATGTCGTTGATGCCATCGCGACGCTCCGAGAGCCCGTCGACCGAGAATCCCGGATGCGCGAGCAGCGACTCCCGCGCGGAACCAGCCGCCCGGATCCGACGGTCGAGCTCGAAGGCGAAGGCGTGCACCGCGTGCTTGGAGAACGCGTAGGCCCGAAACGGGCGATACCGGAGCTCGCTGAGGAGGTCACCGGTGTCATGGTTCGGCGAGAGGCGAACCATTCGGGTGGACATGCTGCCGACCCCGACCACCCGCGCGGTCGGGGTGAGCGCCGGCCAGAGCTGTGCGGTGAGGGCGAAGTGGCCGAGCGCATTGGCGCCGACCAGCAGCTCCAGCCCGTCCGCGGTGAGCTGGCGGCGAGCGCTCGGGGTGACGATCCCAGCGTTGTTGATGAGCACGTCGATCGGGCCGAGCGCCCGGATCTCGGCCGCGGCATCCGCCACGTCGGCGAGCGAGCCGAGCTCAAGTCGCACGAAGAAGAGCTCGGCACCCGGCACCCGCTCGCGGAGAGACACCATCGCGCGCCTCGCTTTCTCGGCCGACCGCGACGCAAGGATCACCCGAGCGCCGGCGCCCGCCAGCTGCTCAGCGGTGAAATACCCGATGCCGGCGTTACCGCCGGTCACCACTACGGTGCGCCCCGCCGCCGCCGGCAAGGCGTGCGGGTCCCAACTCACGTCGGATTGATCGAGTGGGTGCCTACGGAGCGGATGACGGCCTGCGTCGTGACCGCGCCGGTCGCGAGTTGTTCGTGGTGGTGGATGACCTCCGCAACCACGAAGTTGAACCATTTCTCTGCGAAAGCCGGGTCGAGCTGGGCCTCCATCGCGATCGAACGCAGCCGAGTGATCTGCTGCCGCTCGCGCTCGGGGTCGGATGCCGGCATCCCGCTCGATGCTTTCAACCTGCCGACGTTCTGAGTGAACTTGAACCTCTCGGCGAGCATGTGCACCAGCGCGGCGTCGATGTTGTCAATGCTCAACCGGATCGCCGCGAGTTCTGCGGCAGCCTCGGCCGCATCCAGGGGTTCGGTGCTCATGCCGAAAGCCTAGATGCTCCGGAACAGCACCGGCCGGCCGGCCCACGGCTCGAGTCTCGCCTGCAGCCCGGCCCGCACCGCTGGCCACTCCTCGACAAGCACCGAGAAGATGGCAGTGTCGCGCCAGCTTCCGTCCGGGCGCCGAATATCGCGGCGCGCGATCCCCTCGAACGTAGCCCCGAGCTTGACGATCGCCGCCTTCGAGCGCGAGTTGCGGTCATCGGCCTGCAGCTTGACCCGGCCGTAACCGTGGTCGAAGGCGATCTCGAGCATCAGCAGCTTCGCCTCCGGGTTCACCTGGGTCGCCCAGACGCGCGGGTCGAACGCCGTCCAGCCAATGTGAGCATGCTCTTTGACCTCGTCGAAGTCGGCCAGGCTGGACACTCCGACCACCTCCCCATCGTGCGGCCCGCCGTGCACGAGCACCACATAGGTGTTGCCGGCAGTGTGCGGAAAATACTGCGGTGCCCAGACGTGGAAAGCTGACTCGTCCTTCGGCAGCGCCGCAGGCCCACCACCGTAGCCGCCCGCAAAAACCTCGGGATGCCCGAGCGCGGTCCAGAGTCCCGGCAGGTGGTCAAGACGAAACGGCTCGAGACGGATGAATCGACCAAGGACGGCCTCGCGGACGGGGCGAACGGCGGTCACGGTGCGATCCACTCAGCCGAGTAGGTCGCGTCGCACAACAATCGCGTCGCGGCCCGGGCCGACACCGATCGCCGAGATACGCGATCCGCTCATCGCCTCAACAGCAAGCACATATTCCTGCGCGTTCTTCGGCAACTGCTCGAACGAGGTGACCCCTGTGATGTCTTCGGTCCAACCCGGAAACTCCTGGTAGATCGGCACCGCGTGATGGAAGTCGGTCTGGTTGACCGGCACCTCCTCGACGCGCACCCCGTCGATGTCGTAGGCGACGCAGACCTGGATCTTCTCGAGCCCGGTCAGCACGTCGAGCTTCGTGAGCACGAAGTCGGTGATCCCGTTGATGCGCGCCGCGTACCGGGCGATCGGCGCGTCGTACCAGCCGCAGCGTCGCGGACGTCCGGTGGTGGTGCCGAACTCGAAGCCGTTCGAGCGCAGGAACTCGCCCAACTGGTCGAACAGCTCGGTCGGGAACGGGCCTGAGCCGACCCGGGTCGTGTACGCCTTAACTATCCCGATCACACGGTCGAAGCGGTTGGGAGCGACGCCCGAGCCGGTCGCTGCACCGCCACTTGTGGCGTTTGAGGAGGTGACGAAGGGGTACGTTCCGTGATCGACGTCGAGCATCGTGGCCTGCCCACCTTCGAACAGCACGGTCTTGCCCGCGTCGAGCGCCTGGTTGAGGATCAGCCCGGTGTCAGCGACCATCGGCCGCAGTCGCTCGGCGTAGCTGAGCAGATCGTCGACGACCTCGGACGCCGCGATCGCGCGCCGGTTGTAGACCTTCACCAGCAGGTGGTTTTTCTGGTCGAGGGCACCCTCCACTTTCTGGCGCAGGATGTTCTCGTCGAAGATGTCTTGGATCCGGATGCCGACCCGATTGATCTTGTCGGCGTATGCCGGTCCGATGCCGCGCCCCGTCGTGCCAATTTGCCGGCTGCCGAGGAACCGTTCGGTCACCTTGTCGATCGTGCGGTGGTACTGAGTGATCACGTGCGCGTTGGCGCTGATCAGCAGCCGCGACACGTCGAGCCCACGGGCCAGCAGCGCATCAAGCTCGTGAAAGAGCACTTCGATGTCGATGACGACGCCGTTCGCGATCACGGGGGTGACCCCGGACGTCAGGATGCCGGACGGTAGCAGGTGTAGCGCGTACTTTTCTTCGCCGATCACCACGGTGTGGCCCGCGTTATTTCCACCGTTGAACTTGACGACGTAGTCGACTCGACTGCCGAGCAGGTCGGTGGCTTTTCCTTTGCCTTCATCGCCCCATTGGGCGCCGATCAGAACGATGGCGGGCATGCGGACTCCCTCAGAGGTTAGGGCGGGATTACGTTCCAGCCTATCGAATCCGCTCAACGAGCCCGAGGGCTCGCGGGCGACGAGAACGGCAGACCGCTTACCGTGTCATTGCCCCGCCGCCCAGTGGTCCCCGATCTGCGTGGCTGTCAGCACGATGGAGTACACGGCCGCATATCGCATCTGGCCGGAGAAGAAGTAGACGCTTCCGTTGTTGCGCCATCCGCTGGTGTTGTCATAGCCGACGCGCCAGTAACCTGTCGTGTTCTCGGGGGTGACGTACGAAGCATTGGATGCCACGAGCGCGCCATCCAGGTACAGCTTCATTCCCGTCGCGGGCGACATGGTGCCGGCAGCGTGGTGCCACTTGCCGTCGGTGACCGTCCCCGGGGTGGTGACCAACTGGAGACCGCCGTTGTACGTGCCAAAGTCGAGTTTGCCGGTTGTCTCGATGTAGAGGTGGCGGTCGTACTTGCTTGAGGATCCAAGCTGCGCGTTGCCGAACCCGATCAGCTTGCCCGCGGCGACCGTGGTCTTGAACCAGACCTCTTCGCTGAAGGTCGTGGGGTTAACGTATTGCTTGAGGGTCGATACGAAGCTCGTCGTTCCATTCAGCACGTATGCACCATCAGCGTCGCGCGAGCATGCGATCGGGGTCGCCGTGCTCGTGGTCATCGAGCCCTGGTAGGTGCCGGTGTTGGTGGCATTGGAGCTGTCCGGGGCTGCCGTCGCTGCGGATGCCTCGTCCAGGTAGTACTGGAAGTACGCGTTCGCCTTGTCGGCGGCCTCGGCGCTCGTGCAGTTGAAGTATTGGGCCGTCGCGTCGCTGTTGGTGGTGTTGTTGATCTTCGCGAGGTATCCCGAGGTCGTTCCGGGGGTTTCCCCGGCCAGCAGGCACAGGGCGGCGAGCGCGACAGCGGCCACCGCGGCGAGCGCGATCCGCGGCTTCCGGCTCACCCGAAGCGCGGCGGTCACGCGAACTGCTCCTGCTCGTTCTTCGCCGGCAGACCGAAGACCACTGTGGCGAGCAGCGGGATGCAGCAGATCAGGAAGAAGATGATCCAGCCCCAGATGTCGAGGTGCAGCGAGGTCTGAATCCGGTAATAGTCGTCGTGCAGGTAGCTCGGGATCGACAGTTGCCCCACCTCACCGCTCAGCAGGTCCGCGTGGTTGCCGCCGATGGCGGTGACCCGAATCGGCAGCAGTCCAGTCGAGACGACCGTCGCGCCCGCGTCGGTGCCGTGTACGAAGGTCTGGAGTACTTGGACGCCCACGAACGGCCGCAGCCAGAAGTCGGCGAGCGAGACAACGAGAGCCGTCCCCACAATGCGGAACGATGCGCGCCGCTGCCGCGAACGCGCGAAGTGCGTGAGCAGGAGGACGATGGCGAATCCGATCGCCATGAACGGCAGCCCGCGAACCAGCCAGCCGACTCCTGGGAGCACGGTGATCACGCGTCCGATCAGGTCAGCATCGTGGAGCGTCCACGGGTCGGTCGCGCCGTTGATATCTCCACGGGTGGACACCGCGGCATCCGTGATCGCCACAATGCGGTGCGTGTAGGCCTCGCCCGGGTTGGTCGGTGGGTGGAAGGAGATGACGTCGCCCACGTGCAGGGCCGAGACGGTTGTCGGCTGGGTGATCACGAACGTGCCGACCGGAGCGGTGGTTCCCATTGAGGGTGTCGCGACGACGAACCAGCGACCGCCGTGGGAGAGAAAGAGCAGAGCGGCAACCAGCGCGCCGACGAGCGTGAGAGCAGCGGCTCCGAGCAGCAGGTTCACGACGGTGGGCCGGGACCTGTGAAGCCGAAGGGGAACCATGGACGCGTCCTGAGCAGTTGGGGTGCCGAAAGGGATCGAGTCGAGCGGGCGGGAATCCGGGTGGAGTTCCTGCCCGCTCGGGAAAACTCGGGTCTTAGCTGGCGAAGGTCCAGGTCAGCGGCACCGCTGCCTGCAGGCCCTGGTATGTGTTACCGGCGCTGCTCGCGAGCGTCACCGAAAAGGTGAAGGTGTTGGTGGCACCGGCGACCGGTGGCGTGTTGATCGTGATCGGCACGGTGCCCATCGCGCTCAGCGCGCCACTGTAAACGACCTGACTGGTCGTCGTGTTGGTCAGGACGAGGTTGAGCTTGGCGCAGAGGTCTACGGCGGTGCCGTTCAGGGCGCCGCTGTTGGCCTGGGCACAGGCGGCGGTCGGCGTGATCGTGAATGTGCCTACCGGCGCACTGCCGGCATTCTTGATGGTCACCGTGGTTATGACTGCCGTTCCGGGGACCATGGAGGTCGAGCCCCCGAACTTGTTGATCGTCGCGCAGGTCGAGGTGTTCGTCGAAATCGTTCCGGAATCCGTCGAGAGACACGTGACCGTAGCCGTGGAGTTCTGCTCTTGCATGAGGAGCGCTCCGGATGCCGCGGTGTTGGTGGTGTTGTTGATCGATGCGACGAACCCGGCGAGGGTTCCCGACATCGTCACGGAGAGAAGGACGGCAGCCAGTACGCCGGTACCGATGGCGATCGGTGCAAAGCGGACGCGCTTGCTGCGACGGTGCAAATCGTTGGACACGAGTGAAACCCCCTGGTGAAGGAGCTGGCGATCAGCCCCGGTGAAAGTGAATGTGAATGTTCGGGTTTGCAGGAAACGCTTTCGCTTGCTATCCGTGCGATTTGATTTCCTGACATCTTGATCTTTGGTTAGCTTGATGATTAAGACAAACCCCCACTAGTGGGGCCCGTCCACCCCTTCCCTCGCCTTCGGTTTTCTCCATACGGTGGAGTCACGCGGGGAGTCCGCAGTGATCGGGGGATAGATGGATGCCAATCCGACACCTCTGCCGTCAGACGACGCGCGTGCCCTCGCCGCCGCCCTCGGTCAAGTGGATGCCTCCCACCGCCGCCTCCGCACCCGCCTCGCCCAGAGGCTGGGTTTGACCGTGGGCGATCTGGTCGCCCTCGTAGTCATCTCCGATGCGAAGGAGTGCACCCCCAAGTTCCTGGCCGCCGAACTGGGACTCTCCACAGGCACCGTGACCACCCTGATCGATCGGCTCGTCAGCTCGGGACGGGCACGTCGAAGCCCGAAGTCAGGGGACCGACGCAGCGTACTGGTGGAGTTGACCGGCGAGGGAGTGAGCACCATCCAAACCGTCTCGGGCCTCTACGTCGGGGCCATCACGATCGCCCTCGAGTCGTCACCGCAGGTGGACAACCGACATGTGCTCGATTCCCTGCGCCATGCCGTCGCGGCGTTGGATGGAGCCGTGCGGTTTCAGCCTAAACCCCAGCTTCCCGCCTAGTCCTGCGGGGCTCGGGTGCGAATCCACTCGTGCATGATGATTGCGGCGGCGGCTCCCGCGTTAATCGAGCGTGTCGAGCCGAACTGACGGATCTCGACCACCGCATCCGCCGCTGCCAGCGCCTCGGGAGTGAGGCCGGGGCCCTCCTGCCCGAAAAGCAGGATGCACCGCTCGGGAAACGCGAACGCGCTGACCTCGACGGACCCCGGCACGTTGTCAACGGCGATGATCGGGCGACTCTCGGCCCGCGCGGACTCCACGAATGCCTCGATCGTGGTGTGGTGGACGACGTGCTGATACCGGTCGGTCACCATCGCTCCACGCTTATTCCACCGGCGTCGCCCGATGATGTGCACCGTCTCTGCGAGGAAGGCATTCGCGGAACGCACGATCGAGCCGATGTTCATGTCGTGCTGCCAGTTCTCGATCGCCACCGAGAAGCCGCCGCCGCGGGCTGCTCGGCGCACGTCTAGTTCAGCGACGATCGCGTCGAGCGTCCAATAGCGGTAGCGGTCTAAGACGTTGCGCACGTCACCGTGTTCGAGAAGCTCGCGGTCGTAGCGCGGGTCAGTGGGCCAGGCAGCACGCCCGCCAGGCCAGGGGGCGACACCAACGGGCGCGCGATCGGTGCCGGCATGCTCGCGGCTGGTCTCCTCGTGGCCGCGCTGCTCGTCGCTCACCTGGCCGTCGCTCACCTGGCCGTCGCTCATCTGGTCCTCGCTCACCTGGTCCTCGCTCACCTGGCGAGGTTAGCCTCGCTGCATGGCCCACCGTCAACGCAGCGCCGGTCCGGGCGCCGCCACGCCCCGCACGCCGAAGACCTGCGCCTCCTGCGGGCGGGGCATCGAGTGGCGAGCGAAGTGGGCACGCGACTGGGATGCCGTTCGTTACTGCTCGGACGCCTGCCGAAGCCGCGGTGTTACCGCCACCGATCAGGCTCTCGAAGCCAGCATCCTGAGCCTGCTCTCCGCCGAATCGCGGAGGGGCGCGAACGTCGGCGCCACGATCGACTCGACGGATGCCGCTCGCCAGGTCGGCGGGGACGAATGGCTTCGCCTGCGCGAGCCTGCCCGCCGCGCGGCCCGCCGACTGGTCGCCGCGGGCGAGATCGAGATCGTGCAGAGCGGGTCTGTTGTGGACCCGTCGACGGCGAAGGGGCCGATCCGGTTGCGGCGAGTGGCCGAATAGTAGACGCAACTGACAAATCCGTCGGTCCGGCGCCATGGGGCGGCGCGGGCGGTATCGCGTCGTCGAGCGCCCACCGCTGCGACAGCGATGCGGATGTGAGCCCCACCGAGCCCACTCCCTGTTAAGTTCAGCGCATGCCGCCTCTCGCCCCGCACGACGCGAACCCCGGGTCTGGTTTCGTCTGGGACCCAACCGCCGACGGCACGATCGTGCTCGGCGACAACCTCGCGGTCACCGCGGTGATCCCCGACGCCAGCTTCCGCCTCATCTATCTAGACCCGCCGTTCAACACCGGCCGCACCCAGCGTCGGCAGAGCGTGACCACCATTCGTAATCCGGACGGCGCGCGCCAGGGCTTCGGGGGTGCCAGTTACGACACCGTCAAGCGCACTCTCTCGCACTACGACGACCGTTTCGAGGACTATTGGGCCTTTCTCGAACCGCGATTGCAAGAGGCCTGGCGTCTGCTCGACGACCAGGGCACCTTCTACCTGCATCTTGACTACCGCGAAGCGCACTACGCCAAGGTCGCGCTCGATGCCCTCTTCGGCCGCAACTGCTTCCTCAACGAGCTGATCTGGGCGTACGACTACGGCGCGAAGAGCACCAAGCGCTGGCCTGCCAAGCACGACACCATCCTGGTCTACGTCAAGAATCCCGAGACCTACTACTTCGACAGCGAAGCCGTCGACCGCGAGCCGTACATGGCGCCGGGCCTCGTCACGCCCGAGAAAGTAGCGCGCGGCAAGCTGCCCACCGACGTCTGGTGGCACACCATCGTGAGCACGAATGGCCGCGAGCGCACCGGCTACGCGACACAAAAGCCCGAGGGCGTGCTGCGGCGCATCGTGCAGGCCTCGAGCGCGCCGGGCGACCGCGTGCTCGACTTCTTCGCCGGTTCCGGGACCACCGGGGCGGTCGCGCAGGCGCTCGGCCGCCGCTACCTCCTGGTCGACGAGAGCCCGGATGCCGTGGCCATCATGCGAACCCGTCTGCCCTCAGCCACCGTCTTCTTCGCGTGACCGTCGCTACGCTCTCTTCATGAGCGAGGCGCCGAATGAGTGGAACTGTGATGAGTAGTCGCGGCGACGTGGAGTGCTGGCTGACCGATATGGACGGCGTGCTGGTCCATGACAACCAGGCGCTGCCCGGCGCCGTCGAGCTGATCCAGCAGTGGCGGGATGCCGGCACGCCGTTTCTCGTGCTGACCAACAACTCGATCTTCACGCCGCGCGACCTGGCGGCACGGCTGCGGGCATCCGGACTCGACGTGCCCGAGGAGTCGCTCTGGACGAGCGCGCTCGCCACCGCTGACTTCTGTCGCTCGCAGATGCCCGGAGGCTCTGCGTTCGTTATCGGCGAGGCGGGCATCACCACCGCGTTGCACGAAGCAGGGTTCGTGATGACGGAGACCGACCCTGACTATGTGGTCGTCGGCGAGACGCGCAACTACTCCTTCGAGGCGATCACCAAAGCGATCCGACTCATCAACGAGGGGGCGCGCTTCATCGCGACGAACCCGGATGCCACCGGCCCGAGCGCGGACGGCCCCATGCCCGCCACCGGCGCGATCTCGGCTCTCATCACGAAAGCGACCGACAAGGATCCCTACGTGGTGGGAAAGCCGAACCCGATGATGTTCCGCTCGGCGATGAACAAGATCGGCGCGCACAGCGAGAACACGGCGATGATCGGCGACCGCATGGACACCGACATCATCGCCGGGATCGAGGCCGGGCTGCACACTGTCCTCGTTCTCACGGGGATCAGCGACCGGGCCGAGATCGAGAAGTACCCCTTCCGGCCCGACGAGGTCCTCGACGGCGTGCACCAGCTACTCGAACGTGTGCCGGTCGAGACCGAACTGGACGGCGACGAGTTTTAGGGCCCCTAGTGTCAGGGTGCCGACGCCTTCGCCACCGCGACGCTGCCGGTCAGCGACTTGCCCGATGATCGGCTGACGAAGCAGAAGTAGTCGTGCTGGCCCGCGGTCCATTCGGCCTCCGTCACCGGATAGCTGCCCTGCACCTGCGCGTCGGCGTACTGTCCGGCTGCGGCAAGATCCAGAACCCCTGGAACAGTGCAGAGCAACGAGATCTGCATTTGTAACGCCTCAGTACCCCGGAACGTCGGCGTCGTCGTGTGGTCGAAGGTGCCCCGGAACACCATCTGGGCCGGATGCGCGACGGCGCAGTCCACGACCGTGAACTTCTCCACCCACGGGCTCGTGTACGGGGCGAGGCACTCCCCGCCGAGCAGCTCGTTCCAGCCGTGGACGCCCGCCGCCGCTGGCCCGATCGGCGCCACGGTCAGGGTGGAGGTCGCGGAGCGCGTCGGGCTGGGCGAGGAGGTCGCCGCGGCGGGCTTCGCTGGGAACAGGCTGGGCAGCTTCGTCCCCAGGAGGAACAGGGCGACCAGCGCCAGGATCGCGACCACGCCACCCCCGACGCTGATGAGCGTTTTCTGGGCCTTCGAGACCGCGGCTGGGCGCCACGCCGCGTGCGTGCCCTTCGGGGCTGCACGGCGCGCGAATGAACCCTGCGCGGGCACCAGACCCTCCTCGTCCTCCTGGAACCGGGTCTCGCCGAACAGGGCGTCGAGTGCGCCACCGACCGGGGCGAGGGCCTCGGGAGGGGCGTGCGGCTCCCGGGACGTATCAGCCGTATCGTTCGGGACGACCGGCGTCAGCCCCCAGGAGAACGGCGAACCGCCTCCGGAGCCCTCGCTCACTGCGGGACCAGGCCGAGATCGGCAAGCCCGATCGCGGCAAAGTACGGGTAACCTGCAGCCTCGATGACCTGCTGCGCCCCGGTGTCGCGGTCGACGACGACGGCCACAGCGACGACGATCGCACCCACCTTTTCCAGTGCCTCGGCCGCCTTGAGCGGCGAACCGCCGGTGGTCGAGGTGTCCTCGAGCACGACGACGCGCTTGCCCTCGAGATCCGGGCCCTCGACCTGCTTGCCGCGGCCGTGATCCTTGGGCTCTTTGCGCACGACGAAGGCGTCGTAGCTGCGGCCACGCGCCGCGCCTTGATGCAGCACGGCGGCGGCGACCGGATCGGCGCCCATGGTCAGGCCGCCCACGGCATC
>JAYTXO010000247.1:0-5372 GCA_043742905.1 Microbacteriaceae bacterium
GCAGCTGTCGTCGAGCAGGGTCGTCACGGTTGCTGTGCGCAATTCCCGGGTCTCGGCGACCACCCGGATGCGCGTCTTCTCCCGCACCACCTGCGCAGCGAGGGAGGCCATGATCGACACGGCGAGCTCGAACTCGTCACCGGGATCGGCATCCGCGCACCCGTAGCCGCTCGCGCCGACCAGCAGGGTCAGCACGAGTTCGGACCGCCGCGTCTCCTGGAACTGCCGCACCATCAGCTGCCCGGTGCGCGCGGTGGTGCGCCAGTGCACGTAGCGCTGATCGTCTCCCGGCTCGTATGGCCGCAGGGCGTGGAAAGCCAGGTCGCTGTTGGTGAGGGTCTGGGTGACCGTTCCCTCCAGGTCGCGCACCAGTCCCGACTGCGACGGCGCCAGCAGCGTGGTCGTCGGATGCACGAACAACTCGACCGGCTCGGCCCACCTCACGCGGCGGCGCAGCAACCCGAGCTGATCACCGCGCACGGAAACCGCTGGTCCGGCGACGATCAGCGCGCGTCGCGAGGTTGGCACGGCGAACAGCTCCTCGTGCTCGGCCGCGGGGGCGAGGGGCGGGATGGCGAACTCGGCTTCGCCGCGTCCGACCGGGAGTTCCAGGCGAGTCGCACTGGAACGCCGGGCGCCGGTGTTGGTCACCAGCAACCGGCCGAACGCGCGCTCCCCAGCCGTCACGCGCCGCGGGGTCAGTGCGATCTCTACCCGGAAGCTCGCGCGTCCGGTCAGGAACAGCGCCCCGACCAGCAGCCCGCCCGCCAGCGTCAGCCCGAGGTAGAGGAACTCCACCCAGCCGAGCAGCCAGGCGATAGCGCCCGACCCGATCGCGGCACCCAGCACAATCCAGCCGAGCGGGCTCACGATCGAGACGATCGGCCCGAGCGCGCGTCGAACTCCTCCGGCGGCGAGTCGCAGGAGTCCGAGGATGGTGCGCAAGACGGTCATGATCGAGGTTCGGTCAGACCGCGCTACGGGTCGGCGGGAGCACTTCGACGAGGATGCGGTTGACGATCTGCTCGGCGGTGACCCCGGAGAACTCCGACTCCGGGTCGACGATGATGCGGTGCGCCAGCACGGGCACAGCAAGTTCGAGCACGTCGTCGGGCGTGACGTAGTTGCGTCCGGCGGCGAGCGCCCAGGTCTTCGCGGCCCTGGCCAGGGCAAGGGCTCCGCGCATGCTGGCGCCGAGCGTGACGTCCTTATCAGTGCGCGTCGCCTCGACCAGGCGGTTCACGTAATCCATGACCGACTCGTCCGAGTGCACCTCAGTGGCGAGCTCGGCCATCTTCGCAATACTCGACGCGGCGATGATCGGCGTGATGCCGGACGCGCGGGCTCGGTTCGCGGCATCCATCAACAGTGCGACCGCCGTCTGATGGTCGGGGTAGCCCAGCGAGGTCTTGATCAGGAAGCGGTCGAGCTGCGCCTCTGGAAGCGAGTACGTGCCGGACTGCTCGATCGGGTTCTGCGTCGCAATCACCATGAACGGCGCACCGACCGGATGCCCGACTCCGTCGACCGTGACGACGGCCTCCTCCATCACCTCCAGCAGCGCGCTTTGCGTCTTCGGGCTGGCGCGGTTGATCTCATCCGCAAGCAGGATCGACGCGAAAACGGGCCCGGGATGGAACTCGAAAACGCCCTTCTTCTGGTCGTAGACCGAGACGCCGGTGACATCGCTCGGCAGCAGATCCGGCGTGAACTGGATGCGCGCGGTGGTGCCGTCGATCGTGTTAGCAAGAGCCTTGGCGAGCACCGTCTTGCCGGTGCCGGGCACATCCTCAAGCAGGATGTGGCCATCGCTGAGCAGCGCCGTGAGCACGAGGCGGATCACGTGTTTCTTGCCGAGGATCGCCTGGTCGATGTTGCCTACCAGTTTCTCGAACGCCTCGGCAAACCAAGTGGCCTGTTCTGCGGTCACGGGCATGGGGTGGCTCCTTGGGTCGAGATAAAGGTCAGGTGGATGTCGAGGTCGGCTCTGCGGATCAACACGGCGGCGCATCTCCCCACCGGGTCGTGTGGGAGGTGCCGTTGTCGACCCAGGTGATCTGGCTGTTCAGGTCGCCTGCCGTGTTGCGGGCGTTGTAGGCGCCCGACTGCTGGGAGCCCGATGCTGCCGAGAAGTCGAGCGTCGACGAGCCAGACGAGAAAGTGATGTGGTGCGAGCCGGTGACGTTGCCGCTCCAGGTCACGCCGAGGTAGTTCCAGCCGTTGGGGCCGGGGCCGCCGTAGCAGAGGCGGATCGAGTACGGATTGACGAGGGTCACCGTGTTCGAGGTCGCCGACGTCGAGATGCCGGCACTCGTCGCCGTCACCGTGAAGTTGTAGCTGCTGCCGTACGAGCCGTTCACCGTGACACTGCCCGAGGCGCCGACGGTCTGGGTGGAGATGCCGGTTCCAGAGATCGAATACGTCACCGGCTCAGTGCTCGGTGCGGCACCCCAGGTGTACGTCACGACCCCGGTGCTGTTGTTGCCGGATGCGCTCGCGCTCGGGTTGCCGGGCCGCGGTGTCGCCGAGTTGCTCGAGGTCACCGCGGTGCTGGAGTTCGTCCCGCCGTTGTTTTTCGTGACGATCGTGTAGCTGTATGCCGTTCCGACGTGGCCCGCCATGGTGGTGGTGGGGACGGCGGCGACATCCTTCTGTGTGCCGTCGGAGAGGGTGATGTGGTACCCGCTGATGGTGCGGCCGTTCGCACTCGCGCCACCCCAGCTGAGCGTCAGATTGCCAGAGCCATCGCTACTGGCCGCGATGGTGGCACTCGTCACCGGTGACGGGTTGCCGAACGGAGTCGCCGCGGGGCTCGGATCGGAGATGCTGCTCGATCCAAGCGCGTTGGTGGCCGTGACGCGGAAGGTGTAGCCCGTGCCGTTGGTCAGACCGGTGAACATCTGGGTCGCCTCCGAGCCTGGCACCGTCACCGCGGCCCCGCCCGACCAGTTGATCGTGTACGAGGTGATCGGCTCGCCGTTGGTGGCGGGCGGGCTCCAGCCGACGGTCACCGTTTGGTCGCCCTCGACAACCGTCGGCGCGGTTGGCTTACCCGGCACGTCGCGCACCGTGTACTGCAGGCGACCGGTGACTTCGCGCGCGGGATCCTTGGTGGCATCCTGCACCGTGTAGACGACGCTGACGACGCCGATGAAGGCTGCGCCCGGCCTAATCGTGATGTCGCCCGTCGGCGTGTACGACATGGTCGCGCTCGACTCCGCCGCGTTCTCGATGTGCGCCTCGATCACCTTCAAGGGCTCGTTCCTCGACGCGAAGGGGTTGTAGTCGTTGGCAAGCACGTTGATCGCGCCGGCGACGCCGCGCTGCCCCTTAGCGGTGTCTCCAACCGCCTGCGCCAGGGGCCGAGTCGACGACACGACCGTCACGTTGATGATGCCCGGAACGACGAAGTCCCTATAGCGGATGACGAAGTGCAGCGTGGCCTTCGTGCCTGGCTGGGTGCCGAACGGCGACGACAACTGAATCGACCATCCGCTCATGCCGACCGAGATGTCGGCGGTCTGCCCGGTCAGCGAGTCGTAGCGGAACCCGTTGATCAACGAGGCGTTCGGATGCGTCGTCGAGGCGCGCAAGTCGATGGTCTTCGGATTCTCGCCGGCCTCGAGCTGCACGTTCTGGGTGACGAACTGAGGGGCGACATCGGTGAAGTTCGGATCGCCGACCACCAGCGTCATGGTCAGGAGTGCGCTCTGACCGACCGTCCCGTCGGTCACCCGAAAACTGATCGACGCCGCACCCCGGTAGCTGGCCTCCGCGGTAAAGGTGATGTTCTTGTCATCTGGGCCCGTCGCCGTGCCGTGGATGGCGGAGACGTCGGTGAGCGCGGTCAGCACCGCGGGCTTGCCAGAGGGCACAACGACCACGTCGGTGAGCTTCCAGCTCCGCGCGCCGTTCTGCGCGACCACGAAGGGTAACGGGAGGTCGCGCTTCAGGTACGGCGGCGGCGAGTAGTTCGCGCTGACGGCGCGTGGCACGCTGATGATGGCGGTCGCGCTCAGCCCGTCGACCGGATTGGTGACCCGGTACGCGATCGCAATCCGATGATCCGCGGGGGTGACGGTAATCGAGCGCTTGGCCTGATCGATGATGGCTTGGTCGGCGTTCGGCCCCTCGACCGTGATCTTCAGATCTTCGTCGCGACCACCGGGGTTGGCGATCAGGTTCTCCAGCGGCACGTTCACGGAGGTCTTGCCGATGACGTCGTCGACAGCAACGTAGCGGTCGAGAGCGCTGGGATAGAGCGGCTTGGCATCCTTTGTCACCTTGACCTGCAAGAAGGCGGTGTCCTCGCCGCCGTGGCCGTTGGTGATTCGATAGCGGATCGAATATGTACCTTCGGTCTTCGGCGCCTGCACCACGATCTTGCTGCGATCAACCGTCGCCGCGATCCCCTTGTCCACCTCGACGAGCTTCTTGTCGAGGCTCAGGGTGTAGCCACTCGGGTCAGAGTCATTGAGCAGCACCCCGACCGTCGCCACGCGCCCCGGCTGAACCTCGATCGCATCGTCGACCGCGTTCGGCGGTTCGGCGGAGGCCGGGCGCGGGATCACGCCGATCGAGATCGTTCCGATGGCCTGCGCGCCGTAGCTGTCCTCCACCACGTAGCTGACGGTGTCGGTACCCGCTGCGCTGGCATCTGCCGTGTAGAGGAAGGCGTTTGCGGCGTTATCGGTGATGACGCCCAGGTGCGGCGGAGTCGCGATGTCCGTGACCACGACCGAGTCGCCATCCGGGTCGATGCCGTCGAGCGGGACTTGGATGGGCACGCTCGCGCCGGCGAACACGCGAGCGATCTGCGGCAGCGGCACCGGCGGCTGGTTGGTCTTCGCGTCGGGCGCGACCACGACGAAGGTCACGCGCGCCGTCGCGCTCTCGCCGAACTGGTCGGCGACCCGGTAGACGGCCGAGTACTCGCCCGGGATCTTCCCCGCCTGGTAGCGCACCTTGCCGTTGCCCACGAAGGCGAGACCATCTCCCGCCTCGCTGGTGTCGACCAGTCGCGGGTCGAGGATCAGCTGCGCGTTGTCGGGATGGAAGTCGTTGGCCAGCACGTCGGCGCTCACCACGTCGCCCGCACGCACGCGCACGGTATCAGGCACCGCAACCGGCGGCTGGCGATTGACGATCGGCGGAACCGGGACGACGGTGACACCGGCCGTCGCCGTGTGTGCGCCGTCGGAGATCGTGTAGTGGAACTGGGTCTGCTCGGCCAGCGCCGAGGACGCGGTGATCCGGATCACCGCGTTACTGAGCACCTCGACCGTCACCGCCGTGTCGGTCCCCGTGGTGTCGACCGACTGAACGGCGAGCACCGCGCCGCTCGGCGAGACGTCGTTGTTCAGCACCTTGAC
>JAYTXO010000248.1:0-2456 GCA_043742905.1 Microbacteriaceae bacterium
TCCAGGACGTTGCCGAAGGCGTCGTACTTGAACTCGCTGGTGCCCGACGCCAACAGCTTGTCCTGCGCGTCAAAGCTGGCGGCGTCAGCGTTGGCCGAGAGCCGATTGCCGCTGGCGTCGTAGAGCCACGTGCCCGTGATGGTTCCGTCCATCGTTGCGAATTCCGGAGCATGCCGATCACCGATTCCGACGCATGCCGATCACTGATTCCGATCCAAGCCGATCACCGATTCCGAGCATGCCGATCGCTGAACGGCTGAGCAGCGTTTCAGCCCTCGTGACCGCCTCAGGGCGTTGACGACGCTGGGTACATGACCGCCAGTTCACCCTCCCAACCAGGAGGGGAATTGACGACCGAGAGGGTACCCATGCGGACGCTGCGAGAAGTGATTCGGTTGAAGTTCGAGATGAAGCTGACGGGGCGGGCGATCGCCAAGGTCTGTCGACTGTCGCCAGCCACGGTGTCGGGCTACCTGGGGCGGATCGCGGTGGCGAAGTTGAGCTGGCCGCTGCCACCCGAGCTGGACGACGACGATGCGTTGACGCGACTGCTGTTCCGGCAGGAGGGGCAGGCCGTGAGCCGGCCGGATCCCGACTGGTGCGTGATTCACCAAGAGCTCAAGCGCAAGCACGTCACCAAGAGTCTGCTCTGGCAGGAGTACCGGGAGTCACACCCCGATGGTTACGAGTACAGCCGATTCTGCGAGCGGTACCAGCTGTGGGCCGGGCACCTCGGCGTCACGATGCGGCAAGAGCACGTCGCCGGCGAGAAGTGCTTCGTCGACTTCAGCGGCGACGGCATCGAGGTCATCGACCCGCTGACCGGCGAGGTGCGGGTGGCGAAGCTCTTCGTCGCGGTCCTCGGGGCGAGCAACCTCACCTACGTCGAGCCGGTCTTCACCGAGGAACTGCCGACGTGGATCTCGTGCCACGTCCACGCCTTCGAATTCTTTGGGGGCGTCAGCGAGCTGACGATCCCGGACAACTTGCGGAGCGCGGTGACGAAGGCGAGCAAGTACGAGCCGGATCTCAACCGGACGTACGCGGATCTCGCGCGTCACTACGGCACGGCGATCATCCCGGCACGGGCGTACAAGCCGCGCGACAAGGCAAAAGTTGAGCAGGGTGTGTTGCTGGCGTCGCGATGGATCTCGGCGGTGCTGCGGAACCACAAGTTCTTCTCGCTGAGCGAGCTACGCGACGCGGTGAAGGTGCTGGTGGCTCGGCTCAACGACCGACAGATGAAGAAGCTGAAGAAGTCGCGCCGGCAGCTCTTCGAGGAAGTCGAGAGGGCCGCGCTCAAGCCGCTGCCATCGGAACCGTACGAATTTTCCGACTGGGAGAAGCCGCGGGTGGGCCTCAACTACCACGTCGAGTTCGACGATCATCACTACAGCGTCCTCTACACGAGGTACGGCGAGCGGCTGGACCTGCGCGCGACGGCGACCACCATCGAGGTGTTCCGTGGCGGAAAACGTGAAGCGAGCCACGCGCGCAGTTACGTGAAGCACGGGTACACGACGCTGCGTGAACACATGCCCAAAGGGCATCAGGAGTTTGCCGAGTGGACCCCGGAGCGGATCATCGGCTGGGCGAAGACGATTGGGCCGATGACCTCGGCCGTGGTCGAGGAGATCATGCTCAGTCGGCCGCACCCTCAACAGGGCTTCAACGCCTGCTTGGGGATCATGCGGCTGCGCAGCGGCTACGAGCCCGAGCGAATTGAACGGGCCTGCGCTCGGGCGAAAGAGCGCCGCGCCTGCAGCTACAGGAGCGTGGCGAACATCCTGCGGCACAACCTCGACAAGGAAGAGCTGGCTCTCGAGCAGCCGCAAGGCAGCCTGCCCCTGCACGAGAACGTGCGGGGCGCTGGCTACTACGACTACCACCACTGACGAGATCGCGCCGACGGTCTCGCGGCGCAGGGGTGTTGCAGGCGCAAGAAAGCCGCGCCGGCACGCCCGACAACGAGACCATTCAACCAAGGGAGAAGTCGATGCTTGCTGCACAGACGATGGAGAAGTTGGTGGAGATGAGGCTGCACGGAATGGCCGCCGCGCTGCGCGACTGGCTGGAGAAACCGAAAGACAAGGAGCTGGCGCCCGCGGATCTGGTGGGGCTGCTGGCAGACGCGGAGTGGGTGCATCGCGAGAACGCGAAGCTGAAGGCTCGCTTGAAGAACGCGAAGCTCAAGCACCCAGCGTGCATCGAGGACATCGACTACGCACACCCTCGCGGGCTGACGAAGTCGGTGATGCTCGACCTCGCGATGTCGCGCTGGGTGGTCGGCAAGCAAAACGTAATTCTCACGGGGAAAACCGGCGTCGGGAAGAGCTACCTGGCGTGCGCGCTCGGCAACAAGGCCTGCCGCGACGGCTTCACGGTCGCGTACCGGCGGACGTCGCGTCTCTTCGATGAACTGGCCCAGGCGCGGGTCGACGGCACCTACTCGTTGC
>JAYTXO010000249.1:0-10577 GCA_043742905.1 Microbacteriaceae bacterium
ACCTCGTCGATGGTCAGCGGCTTACCGCTCTGGAAGTACTGGGCGACGCGATCGCTCAGGGCGTCGACCTCGCGAACCGAGTAGCCGGTCGAGAGCAACGAAATGCGACGGAAACGCTTGCCACGCGGGCGCACGATCCGGTCGAGGATCGCCTGCGCGCGGCCACGAGCCTGCGCGTACCAGGCCTGGTCCCCGGAGTCGGCGAAGGCGCGTTCGCGCTCACGGGTGGCGAAGGCGTCTTCAAGGCGCTCCAGAGCGGCATCCACGTGAACGGGTGAGTAGCCCCCCTTGCGCATGATGAACCCGGTGTCGCGGATCGTATCGGCGGTGACGAGAGTGCCCTGGCTCTGTTGGGCGGTGTACGCCCGACGCGCGTCTTCGAGGAACTCCTCGACCTCGTCGGGGTCGTAGCCGAGACGCGACTTGCGGGTGTGGGGGAAAGTCGAACTCACGCGGGCCATGGTACCGGAGCAGACGGACAGACTAGTTCGCGGCACCGAAAATCAAAAAAAACGCGTAAGCGACGGCCGCCGAGGGCAGGATCGAGTCGAGTCGGTCGAGGAAGCCGCCGTGGCCGGGGAGCCAGCTCGAGATGTCCTTGACGCCGATGTCCCGTTTGATCAGCGACTCCATCAAGTCGCCCGCTGTGCCGACGAGAGCCAGTAGCACGCCCATGATCAGGCCGACCCACCACTGCTGGTGAAGCATCAAGACCGCGAGCAGGATGCCAGCGACAATCGCGAAGACGATCGAGCCCGCGAAGCCCTCCCAGGTCTTGCCGGGACTGATAGTAGGCGCCAGCTTGTGTTTGCCGAACAGCAAGCCGGTCGCGTACGCCCCGATGTCCGTGACGACCACGATCACGATCGACGCCAGAGTCCACCATTCGCCGCCGTTGCTGCCGGTCAGCACGAGATAGAAACTGGCCATGAAGGTGACGTAGACCTGGATGAGAGCGCCGGCCGCGAGATCCAGGAGTACCGCCTTTGCGCCGGTGCGGTGACTCGGCCGGAAGAGCAGTTCGGCGAGCCGCCACACAGTGACGACCAGCACGGCGCCGAGGGTGCCCAGCCAGAGCCCTTGCACATGGAAGAAGAAGGCGGTGGGCACAACGGCGAGCCCGACCACGGTCGAGACAACTCGCGGAACGTCGCGTCCCGCCTGTCTCAACGCGGTGGCTAGCTCGAACACCGCGAAGCCGATCAGGAAGCCACCGAAGATGATGAACATCCACTTGAGCAGGATCAGGCTGGTGATGAAGATCGCGCCGAGCACGACGCCGATCGCGATGGCGGCGAGCAGGTTGCGGCCGGTGCGCGCGCGAATCTTCTCCTGCGTGGCATCGAACTGTGCCCGAGCTTCCTGCGCCTTAGCCTCGATGTCGACGCGGGTTGCGTGGGCGCGCGCCTCGAACTCCTGACGAGTCGGGGGATGCTTCTTCGGCACCTTGGGCGTCGCCATCAGAGCTCAAGGAGTTCGGTTTCTTTGCGCTTCAGCGCGTCCTCGATGCCGTCGACGTGGGCCTTAGTGAGCGCGTCGAGTTCTTTTTCGGCCCGCGAGAGGTCGTCCTCTCCGACCTCTTTGCTGAGGGCGTCGAGGTCGTCTTTGGCTTTGCGACGCACATTGCGGATCGCGACCTTGGCGTCTTCGCCCTTGGTGCGGACGATCTTGACGTACTCCTTGCGGCGCTCCTCGGTGAGCTCGGGCATGGTGACCCGAATAATGTTGCCGTCGTTGGTGGGCGTCGCACCCAGATTCGGGAAGGAGACGATGGCCTTCTCGATCTCTTTGAGCGCAGTCTTGTCGTACGGCGTCACGATGAGGGTTCGTGCCTCCGGGTTCTGCAGACCCGCCAGCTGTGCAAGCGGCGTCGGGGTGCCGTAATAATCCACCATGATCTTGAGAAAGAGCGCCGGGTTGGCGCGACCGGTGCGGACGGTCGCGAAGTCGTCCTTGGCGACCTCCACGGCGCGGTTCATCTTGTCTGTCGCCTCGGCGAGAACGTCACTGATCACGGCACACACTCCTTCAAAACGGCGTCATCCGAGTGTAACGATCAAGCGCGGGGCTGGATGGTCAACTGCGTGGTGAAGTCAATCAACTCCTCGACGCGGCCGAGCAATTCGGGCTCGAGATCGCGATAGTCGTGCACGGTGGCGAGGATGCGTTGCCAGGCCGCAGCGATATCGGCCTGGTCGTTGTGCGGCCAGCCGAGCGCTGCACAGATGCCGTGCTTCCACTCGATGTCGCGCGGGATCACAGGCCAGACCTCCAGCCCCATCCGGCCCGGCTTAACCGACTGCCAGACATCGACGAAGGGATGCCCGACCACGAGCACGTGGGGACCTGTCACCTGGGCGGCGATCCGGCTCTCTTTCGAGCCGGGGACCAGATGGTCGACAAGCACAGCAATGCGCCGATCCGGCCCCGGTCTCACCTCTCGGAGCACCTCGACCAGGTGGTCGACGCCTTCGAGATACTCGACGACCACTCCTTCGACACGCAGGTCGGTCCCCCAGACCTTCTCCACGAGCTCGGCATCGTGACGGCCCTCGACGAAGATGCGGCTGTCCCGAGCGACGCGGGCGCGTGTCGAGGCCGGGGAGACGGATCCGGATGCCGTTCGCAGCTGGTTCGGACGCGGTGCTGCGGCCGTCGGGGCGCGCAGCACGACCGCTACGCCGTCGACCAAGAACCCCGCGCCGAGCGGGAAGATGCGGCGCTTGCCGCGGCGATCCTCCAGCTCGACGGTCCCCTTCTCGATGCGAGTTACCGCCCCCACGAATCCACGGCCTGCGAGTTCGACGACCAGGTCGAGCTCGGCATCCACCGTCGGCGTCACGCGGGCGGCAGCGGCGGCGCGCGCCGACGCGAGCACGTCGGGGCCGTAGCGATCGAGAGGCTCACGCAAAGGACAGCGCGAACATGACGAACAGAACCACCCAGCCAATGAGTACGGTGAGCAGAGTCGCCAGAGCGGCTGGCCACGCGCGCCGGCGCTGCACGATGAGGAAGATTGTGACAGCCGCGCCGAGCACGGCAAGCAGGGCCAGGGCCGCACCTCCACCGATGAGGGCGGCCGGATTGAACAGCTGATCACGGTATCCGCTGCGGATCGCCAGCGTGATCAGGTCGAAGACGGCGCCGATCAGGTAGGCCCCGAGCGCGGCGATCAGCAACACGACCGACAGCGCGATGTTGCCGAACGAGTGCTGCCGCACCTGCTTCGCCACGGTCTGCGGAACGCGGCTCGTGGTGGATTGCGTCACGCCGTCACCAGGGTGCCAATCTTCTCGCCGCGCAGCGCCTTGGTGATGTTGCCCGCGGGCTCCATGCCGAAGACGACCATGGGCATCTTGTTGTCCATGCTGAGGCTGAAAGCGGTGGAGTCGACCACCTTCAGCCCCTGTACAAGGGCGTCCTGGTAGCTGAGCGTCTCGAGTTTGCGCGCGGTCGGGTCGGTCTTCGGATCGGCCGTGTAGACACCGTCGACGCCGTTCTTCGCGACCAGCACGGCATCCGCACCGATCTCGAGCGCACGCTGGGCACTGACCGTGTCAGTCGAAAAGTACGGCAGCCCGGCACCGGCGCCGAAGATGACGATGCGACCCTTCTCGAGGTGTCGCTCGGCGCGTCGCGGGATGTACGGCTCGGCGACCTGGGTCATCGCGATCGCCGACTGCACACGCACCTGCGCGCCTGCCTGCTCCAGGAAGTCCTGCAGCGCGAGGGCGTTCATGACCGTGCCGAGCATGCCCATGTAGTCGGCCCGGCCGCGCTCCATGCCGCGCTGACTGAGCTCCGCCCCGCGGAAGAAGTTGCCCCCGCCCACCACGACGGCGATCTCGACACCGTCGGGATCGTTCGCGTCCCGCGGAGCGGCTTCGGCGATCTCCTTCGCGATGCCGGCAACGATATCGGGGCTCAGACCGAGGGATCCGCCACCGAATGCCTCACCCGACAGCTTAAGTAATACGCGGCGGCGGCGATCGGTCATGACGGTCCTCCAGCGGGGTGTGCGGCCGCGCGGCGGACGCGGAGCTCGGTCCAGGCTACCCCCGGTCACCCCCGGGCACGGCCGCTGCGATTCAAGCGAACGGATCGTTGAGACGAGTCAACTCGAGGCTGCGTAGCCAAAGCTCACGCCGCGCCACCGGGTCGAGGGCCTGCTCGTGGGGCTCCGCCTCGCGTTGCCGGTCGTAGAACCGACCCGTCTTGCCGTCCAGCGCCGGATCGGCGGCGAGGCGGGCCGTGGCATCCACTCCGGCCTCGAGGGTGTCGATCGAGTGCCAGTGCTCCGCGAGCACCATCTTGGTCGGCATGAAGGTCGAAGGATGCAAGCTGTTCACCGTGATCTCCGACGCCGGCAGCTTGTGCGCCAACTCCATCCCAAACATGACCTGCGCCAGCTTGGACTGCCGGTACGCTCGCTCTCCTGTGTAGTGCTTGGTGAGCATCAGGTCGCCGAAATCGAGCGGTTGCTGGCCGAGCGATGCCACCAGCACGATGCGGGCCGGGCCGTCAGAGCGGGCCACGCGCATCCGGGGAATGAGCCCCATGGTGAGTCGGAATCCCGCGAGGTAGTTCACCGCGAACCGCAGTTCGTAGCCGTCAGCGCTCGTACTGCGCTGGCGTCCGGCGGGCTCACCGGAACCGATACCGGCGTTATTGACCAGAACGTCGAGGCGATCGGTGATGCTTGCGACGTCCTCGGCGAGCTGCGCTACCTGTCGCAGATCGGCCAGATCGGCGAGCACCGCTCGCGGGCGCTCGGCCCCGGATGCCGCGATCTCATCCGCCGCGGCGGCGAGCCGCTCGGCGTCCCGCCCGTGCAGGATCAGCCGGGCGCCGCGGAACGCCAGGCGATTCGCCAGCGCCCGCCCGAGTCCGTCGGTGGCGCCGGTGATGAGGATGACGGGTTTTTCGACCACAATAATCAGCCTAATCGTGGAACACGAAAGGCCCCCGAGCGGCGCTCAAGGGCCTTCGTGTTTTGCGTGAAGGGGTTAGGCGCCGACCTTGAACCTGGCGAAGCCGTTGATCGTCAGTTTGGCGTCGCCAACGACCTTGCCGACGCTCAGCTTGTTGTCCCTGGCGTAGTCCTGCTCGAGTAGAGCAACCTGCTTGAAGAAGGCGCCGACTCGACCCTCGATGATCTTCGGCAGAGCCGCCTCGGGCTTGCCCTCCTCGCGGCTGATGGTCTCGACGATGCGACGCTCGTTCTCCACCTCGGCTGGTGGCACGTCGTCGCGCGCCAGGTACACCGGGTCGGCGAACGAGATGTGCTGGGCGATGCTTCGAGCGGTCTCCGTGTCGTCGCCCGCATACGCCAGAACGACACCGATCTGCGGCGGCAAGTCTTTGCTCGTGCGGTGCAGGTACACGGCGTAGTGGTCGCCGCTGAGTCGTACGATGCGGCGCAGCTCCACTTTCTCGCCGAGTGTGGCGGCCTGGTCCTCGATGAGGGAGCCCACGGTGCCAGCACCCGCCTTCGTGGCAAGGGCAGCATCCACCGTCTCGGCGCCGGAGTCGGCGAGAACCTGCGCGATGCTGGCGGCCAGTGCGATGAACTTCTCGTTCTTCGCGACGAAGTCGGTCTCGCAGGCGAGCTCGAACATCGTGACGGCGGTCGCGCTCTCGACCACGGACACGAGGCCCTCGGCGGTGGAGCGATCGGCGCGCTTGGCGTTGCCCTTTGCGCCCTTGAGACGCAGGATCTCGACGGCCTTCTCGATGTCACCCTCGGCTTCGACAAGGGCGTTCTTGGTGTCGACCATGCCGGTGCCCAGGCGCTCGCGCAGGGTCTTGACGTCTTCCAGGCTGAAGTTGGCCATGGATGTGTTCCTTACTGGATCGGGGTGGTGCGTTGACGGAAAGAGTTACTTGGCGGCGGGCTTAGCCGCGGCTGGCTTCTTCGCGGCTTTCGGGGCGGCGGGCGCCTCGTCGGTCGGCTCTGCGGGGACCGCTTCCTCGGCCTCAATGCGGGCCTCGGTCTCCTCATCGGTCTCCGGTGCGTGGTGAATCACGACCGTCGGGTCGACACTGGCAGTGGCTTCGGCGAGCGCCGCGGCATCCGCGTCGTTCTCCTCGGTCGGGACCTGGGCGGCAATGATCTCGGCGATGTCCTCGGCCTTCTCGGCCGGGGTCTCGTCGGTCTGGTCGACAGCTTCGATGCGCTCTGCGGTGCTCTGCGGAGTCTCGCTGGACTCGAGAAGCTCGCGCTCCCACTCGGCGAGCGGCTCGACGGCACTGACGTTGCCCGCCTCCTCCGGCTTCTGGTGACGCTGGATGAGGCCCTCGGCGACGGCGTCGGCGATGATGCGGGTCAGCAGGCCCACCGAGCGGATCGCGTCATCGTTTCCCGGAATCGGGTACTGGAGCTCGTCGGGGTCGGCGTTGGTGTCGAGAATGCCGATGACCGGGATGCCGAGCTTCGTGGCCTCGTTGACCGCGAGGTGCTCGCGCTTGGCGTCGACGACCCAGACGGCGGACGGGGTCTTCGTGAGGTTGCGGATACCGCCCAGAGTCTTGTGAAGCTTGACCAACTCACGCTTCTGGATGAGGAGTTCCTTCTTGGTGAAGCCCTTGCTGGTGTCGCTGAAGTCGATCTCCTCGAGCTCTTTCATACGCGCGAGGCGCTTGGAGACCGTCTGGAAGTTGGTGAGCAGACCACCGAGCCAACGCTGGTTGACGTAGGGCTGACCGACACGGGTCGCCTGCTCGGCGATAGCCTCCTGGGCCTGCTTCTTGGTACCGACGAACAGGATGGTGCCGCCGTGGGCGACCGTCTCCTTGACGTAGTCGTATGTGGTGTCAATGTGCTTCAGCGACTGCTGAAGGTCGATGATGTGGCTGCCCGAACGCTCGGTCAGGATGAAGCGCTTCATCTTGGGGTTCCACCGGCGGGTCTGGTGTCCGAAGTGGACGCCGCTGTCGAGAAGCTGGCGAATGGTGACGACGGCCATGGTCGTTTGTCCTTTTCTTGCGTGCGGGTTTCAGGCGCACGCCGTGTTAGGCAGGCTCTCGCTTGCGATTTCTCAGTTGTTTGCCGCAGACCCGATGGTCAGCGATCCCTGGTACCCGGGCACACATCCACGTGCCCGATTCCTGACGGAACCGAGTTGACTGAAGGAGGTGGAGGCCGGTGCCGCGAAGGTGGACGATTTCTCGACCGTGACTTTGCGTGGGCACGCGTAGTCGCCCCGCCGGAGCGGAGCGCGTCTATAACTGTAGCAGTTGGGCGGGATTCCAGCCCTTCCCCGACGATTCCGCGGTCGGCCCTCCACCCCCGGAACTTCGGCGCCCCGGCCGGTGGCCGAGTGCGGCACTGTGCTCCCCATGTGGTTCAGGATGCTCATATTCACGCTGCTCGTCGCCCCCCTGGTCGGTGGCGCACCCAGCGTTACGCCGGCGCATGGTGTCGCGAACGTGCCCCTCTATTCCGACGGCGGCAGGCAGGCGTCCGGCGGCGGGCAGGCGGTTCGTGGCTCGTGGATCTGGCCAGTGGCTCCGCCACACGCCATCGCGCGGCTCTACCTCACCCCGCCCACACCGTATGCAGCGGGGCACCGCGGGATCGACATCCGGGCGGCGGCAGGTTCCCCGGTGCTCGCTCCTGACGATGGCGTCGTGCATTTCGCGGGTTTCGTGGTGGACAGACCCGTGCTCTCGATCGCGCACGGCGGCGGCGTGCTCTCGAGTTTCGAGCCGGTACAGAGCTCGCTGGCAGCGGGCGATCCGGTGCGACGCGGTGAGGTCATCGGGAGGTTGCTCGCGGGGCACTGCACCGCGCCGTGCCTGCATCTCGGGGCGCGGATTGGCGGTGACTATGTGAATCCTTTGGTCTTTCTGGGCGGGGTGGGGTGGTCGGTGTTGTTGCCGAGTGGATGAGCAAGTTACCTTCCTGTTCGCGCACACGATTCGCTGGAAGCCCCGTATTCACGCCACGAAAGCCACGAAAGCCACGAGAGGTAGAAGACCCACAAGATCGTTTCCGCGATCTTCTGTGAGCGAGCCGTCACGCCCTGGGGTGTGCCGCCGCGTAGCTCTGCTTCAGCCGTTCGGTCGAGACGTGAGTGTAGATCTGCGTGGTCGCGAGGCTCGCGTGGCCGAGTATCTCCTGCACGGCGCGCAGGTCGGCTCCGCCATCGAGCAGATGGGTGGCGGCGGTGTGGCGGAGGGCGTGCGGGCCGCTCGGACCCGATCCCGGCAGCTCGTGCAGGATGCTCGCGACGAGTTCGTAAACCGAACGAGTATTCATGGGAGCGCCACGCGTGTTGAGAAAGAGGGTGCCTGTCTCCGGCAGCTCGCCGCGGAGCGGCGAACGCGCCTCGGCGAGATAGCGCTCGACGGCCTGCGCGGCCGGCACCCCGTACGGGACCACGCGCTCCTTGCCGCCCTTACCCAGGACGCGCGCGGTGAGACGGCCCCGATCGAGATCCGGCACGCGGAGTCCGGTCAGCTCGCTGACCCGCATTGCCGAGGCGTAGAGGAGTTCAACGATGGCGAGGTCGCGGAGTGCGATCGGGTCTCCCGTTGAGGCCCTGGCGCCGAGGCCGGCGAAGATGCTCGACATCTGGCCGCGGGTCAGCACACGCGGAAGATGCTGGTCGGGTCGCGGGGCCTTGAGGCGCGCCGCAGCATCCGCTGATGTCTCCCCCTTCGCCAGCAACCAGCGCGTGAAGCTGCGGACGGCAGCTGAGCGCCGCGCCAGTGTCGACTTCGCCAGACCGGCTCCGCTGCCCTGCCACAGCCAGTCGCGCAGAGTCTCGAGGTCGAGTTCACGCACGTCCACTGCGTCAGAAGAGTCGGATGCCTCGGCCGCACGCAGCTCGACAAAAGCGGCCAGGTCGGTCAGATCGCCGCGGTAGGCGCGGACAGTGTGCTCGCTGAAGCCGCGATCCACCGTCAGGTGACGGGTAAAGGACTCGGCGGCCGCGCGCAATTCCATACGGCTATGGTCCCCCCTTGGGCAACGTGGCCGGGGCTACGACCCGCGCGAGCTGTGGGGATCTACCGGGAGGCGGATGTCTCAGCCTCCGCCACGCTGAATGTTGAACTCTTTCGCGAGAAGGCTTCGCGCCGCGCATCGGGGGTCAGCTCGGCCAGCTTTTCGAGCACGGCACCCGAGAAGCTGGCGACCTGGGGGAACAACCCGATAGGCACGATCGAGTGCACAACGCTGTCGGCGTAGAGGCTGACCAGATTGATCGACTGGCCACCGTCGACGCCGAGCAGGGTCCCCGGTTCGGCGCTCGAATCGATCGTGTAGCAAGTGGCCGCGGCGACCGAGACGGGGATACCTGCGAAGGTGCCGTGCGTCGAGTAGTGCAGGTGTCCAGCCAGGATGCCGCGCACATCGGTGCCGCGGATCACGTCGGCGAACTTCTGTTGGTCCTGCAGCTCCATGATCGCCATGATCTCGATCACGGTCGGGATGGGCGGGTGATGCAGCGCGATCAGGGTGCCGTAGGCCGCCGGAACGGTCAGGACCGCCTCGAGCCAAGAGAGCTGCGCGTCTGTCAGTTCGCCGTGGTGGTAGCCGGGAACCGAGCTGTCAAGCGCGACAATGCGGAGCCCGTCGACGTCGTAGACGCGGTCCTGCGGGTCGAGGATCGAAGCGTCGCTCTCGCGGTCCTGACGATCCCGACTCGAATCGTCGCTCGAATCCACGCCGAGCAGGATCGATGAGAATGGCCCGCGCTCGTCGTGATTCCCCATCACCCAGATGATCTTCGAGCCCATCCGTTTCGCCACAGGCTCGAGCTCAGCCTTGAGACGCTGGTAGGCATCCGGCTCGCCTAGATCGGCCAGGTCACCCGTGATGACGATCGCGCCCGGGTTCGTGCCTGACCGTTCCAGCTGCTGGAGCGCGCGCGCGAGATTCCTGTCGGTGTCAACGGCACCGTAGAGCGGGCGCTTGCCGCCGAGGAAGTGGGTGTCGCTGAGGTGCGCGATGGTGTGAGTCGCCGGAGGGTACTGACCGAGCTGCATCATGGTGCGCACTCTAGTCGCGACCGGCGACGAGTTTGTAGCGTCGACTCTTGGCAGCAGAGCTACCGGCACGAATCGGTGAGGTACTTCGCCGAGAACTTGAGCCAGCCACCCGGTCGCTCATGCACGATCCCCTCCAACTCGAGCAAACCGAGCTCCGCGCGGATGCGGTCGGGTGCCAGCCCCGAAGTCTCGGTGAGCTTGGTCACGGTTCGAGGCGAGCGCTCGCTCAGGGCATCGAGCAGGCGCATCCGGGTGCCGGTGGGGTCGATCCCAGCTGAGATCGGGATCGCGCCGGGGGCGGGCGTGGCAGCTGCGGCGGCTACCGCTCCTGAGCGCGGAGCTCGGGTCTCGAGCGATACCAACTCGGCCATATCGTCGGGACCCGTCACGCAGATCGCGGTGAACTCCCGGAGCAGGCGGTGGCATCCCGCCGACGCAGCACTCGTCACCGGACCAGGAACCGCACCAATTGGACGACCGAGGCTGGCCGCGTGGCCCGCCGTATTGAGCGAGCCGGAGCGCCACCCGGCCTCGACCACGACAGTTGCCTGACTTGCCGCGGCGATGAGCCGGTTGCGCTG
>JAYTXO010000250.1:0-7306 GCA_043742905.1 Microbacteriaceae bacterium
GTCGTCGGCTCGCCGGGACGGAGGAAAGCCGTGTCTTTGACGGCGATCGGCGGGCCGGGGGCGGTTGGATCGGGCGGCACGTCCACACGGACTAGTCCGATGCTCGAAGAGGCGCCCGCCGCTAGCGAGTACTGGAAGTAGTAGGTGCCCGCGGTCGGCGCGGTGAAGGTGACCGTGCCGGTCGCCAGGTCCGGGATCACGGTCACGCCGGCCGGGACCTTGTCGACGCCGAGCAGTCTGAGCGGCTGGCCGTTGTTCGAGACGTCGTTCTCGAGGGGCGCGATTTCCACGGTCTCGCCGCGGAAGGTGTGCGCGAAGTCGGGCGTGCCGATCGGCGTCAGCGAACCGGGGGCGACCACCTTGACCTCGAGCGTTCCGGTGGTGCTGAGTCTGCCATCCGAGACGGTGAACTTCAGTTCTTTCGTACCGGGCTGGCCGGAGGTGTTTGCAAAGGTGATCAGGCCGTCGGGCGTGAAACGTACGGAGTCGCCGCTGCTTGAGGCCGAGTCCAGGTAGACATCGTCGCCGTCGGGATCCATCCAGTCGACCAGCGTGTTGTATTTGATCGTGCCGCCGAGCTCGACGCTGAGTGAGGTCGTACGCAGCGAGACCGGGGCCGTGTTGACGTCGTTCGGCACCACGCGCACCGTCACGAGCGCCTCGGCCACGCCGCCCGCGCGACCGTCGTCGATGGTGTACCGGAATGAGGCCGCCGTCGCGCCCGCGGCCGGAGTGAACTGCAGCGCGCGCCCTCCGTCGATCAGATCGATCTTGCCGACGGTGTCCGGGATCGCCCCGAACTTAGAAATCGTCAGCACGTCACCGTCGAGATCGGTGTCATTCGAGAGGACCGGCAGGATCGTGGTGCGACCCGGCCGCACCCCGTAGTTGTCGTCGCGCGCGATCGGCGGAGTGTTCACGTCGGTGCGTTCCGCGAGGGTGTCGGCGAAGGATTCTGTTGTGGACTTCTGATCGCCGTTTGTAGATTTGTCCTGCTGGGGAGGGGTCACCTGTTCCCAGTTCTTGACGAGGCGCATCGCGTCATCGAGCAGCCAGACGTTGCCACTCTCCAGACTGTTAAGGGCCACAGTTGAGCGGTTCACGCGGAACTCGAGAGTCGAGCCCTGCGTCTTCTGCTGGATTTCCTCGGTGCGCAGCGGTTGGCCTGCACAGGAGAGCAGATAGCGCTGCGCGCCCGCCCAGGCAGCGTGGATGCAGCCGTCGACGACTACCGGCGCTGAGATCTGCGACGCGCTCGTCACCGGGCTGGCGACGTTGGCCGAGAGCGTACGCACCGCTCCCCCGGATGCCACAACTACCGTCGAGGATCCGGTCGAGATCGCGACCTGGTCGCCGTCAGCACTCGACTGCTGCAGCTTCGCGATCGATGTCACCGAGTCAGGCAGCGTCACCGTCGAGCCGTCGTCGCGAAGCAACTGGTGACCGGACGCGTCCAGTACCACCGCGTGATCGCCGCTCGCCGCGAGCTGCCCGTCTTTCGGGACGGCCAATTGGCGCTTCGTGGGAGTCGCGCCAGGGGTATCCACTCGGATCAGGGTCTGCTTGGTCACGCTCGTCGCGATCACGGCGCCGGTCGCGGTGACGACAGCCTGGCCACCCGCGCCCAACTCGGCGGCGGGAGCCGACGCCGGATCGAAGGCGAGCCCGTTGGTAACGTTGACGGTCCAGAGTGAGCCGGTTGGCGACACGATGGCCAACGTTGAGCCGCCGAGGGAGACCGTCGAGCCTTTCGGGATCGTGGCTGGCTCGACCAGGGTCGTATAGGCCGGGTCGACCCGGGAGATGCGTCCCTCCGCGGCCTCGACCAGGAAGACGCTCTCGCCGTTCTGCAACACATCGAGGTCGTGGGCCTGGCCGCTAACCGCGCCGTTGAGCTCCTCGATCTGTCGATTCAGCCGGCCGCCGAGCAGCGCACCGCCGTTGGTGACCCAGACGTCTTTGGCGTCGAGTTTCAGGTCCGTCTCGGGAAAGCCCTGATGCTGGATCGCGAAGCCGATCGGAATTGCTGCGACGATCGCGATTGCCAGCCCGGACGCGACCGCTTTGCGGTGACGTGCGATGGCGGAGACGAGGGTCACGCGGTGCATTCCGATAGCTGGCTGAGTGTTCAGAAGGTCCCAAAATAACACGGGAGTTCTCTCTGCCGAGACGCGCGGATGGGGGCCATTCAGTTGTCGGCAAGCAACCTCATCGGGCGGTGCAGATCACGAGAGCGTCACCCGTCGCGCCCGCGCGACCGACCTCGACGTTGATGCAGACCGTGCTACCCGGGACGACACCGGACACCGTCGCGGTGGTCGTGTGCGTCGCCTGACGATCGGTCGGGGTCTCGGCGCGGGCCCAGTAGTAGACGTCACCGTCTTTCGGCGTTGGGTTCGTCCAGCTGAAGTCCACCGAGGTACCGTCGGCGCTCGGCTGCGCAACACCGGCGGTGGCCTGCGGGACGGCGGGGCCAACCAGCGCCGATCCCCCGCCGCCGCTGGCACTGGGTGTGCTCTCCGGGCGAACGGCCAAACCTCCCAGCTGCACCGCGAGCGCAATGGCCCCGATCGAGAGCACGGCCAACACGCCGATCACGGCCCCGATCAGGATGCGGCGGCGCGACACCGGCGCGGCAGGCGTGTCGAGTTCCGATGGCCCGATCGGCGCGGCGGCGGGAGCCGGTGTGCGAGCTGGCGCGGACGACGCGTCCACTGACGCAACAAGCGCTGGCAGCGACGGCTGCCGGATCACGGTGACGCTGCGCAGACTGGTCTCGTCGCCCGGGTCGGAGGGCCGAGCCTCCTCCTCGTCGAGCAGCGGGACCTCGATCGTGGTCGGCGCGTAGCCGAGCTCGAGTTCGACCCGCTGCAGCGCCCGCGCGAACTCGATCGCCGAGCTGTAACGGTTCTCCCGACGTGGCGACATCCCCTTGGCCAGCACGGCGGTCAGGGCCGGCGGCACGTCGTCGCGGGTCATCGGGGTGAGCTCGCCGCGTTCAATGCGCGCGACGAGGTCGAGAGTTCCGTTCGGGCCGCCCACTACCTCGAAAGGAGTGCGCCCGGCGAGTACGGTGTGGATCGTGGCGGCCAGGGAGAAGACATCGCTGCGGACATCAGGGGTGGGAGCGTCCTCGAACATCTCGGGCGGGCTCCACGGCACGCTCATGCCGACGGAGGCGCCCACGCTGGCGTCGACATCCGTTCCGCCTGCATCGTCGATCGTTGGCAGTCCACCCGGGCCCGCCACCTCGCTGGCGATACCGAAATCGGTGAGAGCCGGCCAGCCGTAGTCATTGGTCAGCACGTTGCCCGGCTTGATGTCGCGGTGCAGAATCCCTGCCGAATGCGCCGTGGCAACCGCGCCTGCCAGTCTGATGCCGGTGCGCAAGGCATCCACCACCGAGAGCGGCTGCCGCTTGTAGCGCTCGGCGAGGCTGGGGCGCGAGCAGTACTCCATGACGAGATACGGGCGGCCGTCGCGAGCCACCCCGGCCTGGTAGATCGTCACGATGTACGGATGCGTGGACAGCCGCGCCATCAGGTCGGCTTCGCTGGTGAACGCGGCCCGCGCACTCGCCGTGAGTTCGTGCGTGAGCAGAGCTTTCACGGCCACTTTGCGACGAGGCAACTGCTGCTCATAGAGAAACACATCGGCGAAACCGCCGAA
Organism: Microbacteriaceae bacterium; assembly: GCA_043742905.1. GTDB lineage: Bacteria > Actinomycetota > Actinomycetes > Actinomycetales > Microbacteriaceae > Lysinimonas. The sequence goes on from JAYTXO010000250.1 coordinate 3,670, forward strand.
CCCGATCAGGCGATCGATCAGATAGCCGTCAATTTCGGGCGGGGTCGAGGGCGTGCGTTGCATTGTGTTGCCACCTTAACGAATGGCCGCGCGCGCTTCCACCCGCAGCTTGACGACGCTAGCCAGCACCGCCACCGCCATCGCGGCCACGATGAATCCCAGCGACACAAGCGTCGAGATCTCCGGCGCCCACTCGACCCCGCGCCCGCCGTTGATGAATGGCACCTCATTCTGGTGGAGCGCGTGGAAGACCAGCTTCACGCCGATGAAGGCGAGGATCGCTGCGATCCCGTACTTGAGATAGACCAACTTCTCGACCAGGTCGCCGAGGAGGAAGTAGAGCTGCCGCAGCCCCATCAGAGCGAAAACGTTGGCGGAGAAAACGATGAACGGATTCGTCGTGATGCCGAAGATGGCGGGGATCGAGTCGAGGGCAAAGACGAGGTCGGTCGTTCCGAGCGCGATGAAGACGATCAGCGCGGGCGTCAAGACCTTCTTGCCGTCGACGACCGTGCGCAGCTTCGCCCCCTCGAACCGCTCGGTGAAGGCCATCCGTCTGCGCATCAAACGGATCAGCCTGCTCTCGTTCTCCATCTCGCCGTCACGGCTGGTGAGGGCTTGGTTGGCGGCCATGTAGATCAGGAAGAGACCGAAGAGATAGAAGATCCAGCCGAAATCCTCGATCAGTTGTGCGCCGAGGATGATAAACACGCCGCGCAGCACGAGCGCGATGACGATGCCCACCATCAGGATCTCCTGCTGGTACTCCCTGGGCACCGAGAACCTGGACATGATCAGCAAGAACACGAACAGGTTATCGATCGACAGGCTGTATTCGGTCAACCAGCCGGCGACAAACTCGGTGGCGTGATCCGCATCGCCGATCACGGCCAGGAGCACCGCGAAGATCAGGGCGAGCACGACGTAGAACCCGATCCAAAGCGCCGAATCGCGTGTCGACGGGACGTGCGGCCGCCGGAAGGCAACGGCGAGGTCGGCCGCCAGAATAAGCGACACGACAACGAGCGAGCCGATCTCGAACGCGAGCGGGATCTGCGTTTCCATGGGGACCTTTCGAACAGGGCCCGAACGAGAGGGCACCGCGGATGTTCGAACGTCTCTCCCGCGCCAGCCCGGTTCGAGAGAACCGCAACTCGCGATCGCGACCGGGGCTGCAACGCTGAAACCCGTGATGACGGCCGCAATGAGGTGGGATACTCCCCTTCGCAGCTTTCAGCTTACTGTGACGCGCTCGCTGATCGCGCGGGCGATGGTGACCACCTCGTCGAGCAGTTCCTGGTCGCCGACGCGGCTCGGATCGAGCCATTCGTCCCACAACTCGGGCGGCAGGATGAGGGGCATCCGGTCGTGAATGTCGGTGATTCGAGCCACAGCCGGCTGGGTGACGATCGCATAGGAGACCATCCATTCGCCGTCGGAGGCCCTGGCCACGTTGTAGAGGCCCGCGAAGGCGAACAGCCCCTCCTCCAGGCGAAAAGTACGCCCCTTCTCGTGGTATTCGGTCGCAGGCACCAGCGCCCGACGGGCCTTCAGCGGACCGCCCCACGCCCCCGATCCGACCAACCCTTCGACACGCGCGTTGATCGCCGGGAACTTGGCGGGCTGGCCGCCGACCCAGAGCTTCCACCAGGCGAGATCGATCGTGCGACGGGTCCGGCTGACCGTGTGGCCGTCTTCGCCCTCGATCTCGCGCCTGCGTTCCCGCACGATCGGGTTGAGGTTGCGAGCGTGCACCCCGGTGGGCTTCGCCCGCTGATCGAGGAACTCGGCAAGCCACACCTCGAGCGCCCCGGTCGACACCCGTTCATCGAGGGTGTCGAAGGCGTAGTGGGCATCTGCTGCCGTGATCTGCAGTCCGTAGCTCGCGCACATGACACCAGTCTCCCGCGAGCCGGTGACACTCGTGTTGTCTAGGGTTTCCCCATGACCGCCCACCGATTGGGACTCGCCGAAGCGCGGCAGATCGCCGTGTGTGCCGCCCTGCTTGATGCCCGACGGCCAACCAATCTCTTGCAGATGGTCGCCGAGCTGACGATGCTCCGGGTCGAACTCACGCCAACGGTGCTGCCGGCGGCCGACCAGGTCGCGTGGTCGCGGCTGGGCGACGCGTACCGGCCGGTTCAGACCGAACGCGCCCTGGCATCCGGCGAACTGTTCGAACGCGCGTGGATGTTGCGGCCGATGTCCGAGCTCGGCCTATACCTGGCCGGCATGCGATCGTGGGGCGAGCGCTCGGGCGCCGGGAGCTGGGTCGAAGCGAACGCTCCGTTCGCCCGCAGCATCCTGGAGCGGATCGGACGCGAGGGGCCGCTGACGTCCCGCGAGATCCCGGACGAGGCGATCGCGCCCTGGCCCTCGAGCGGCTGGACCAACGACCGCAACGTCACCAAGATGCTCGAGAACTTGCACATGCAGGGCGAGCTCGCGGTGGTCGGGCGGGTCGGGCGACTGCGCATCTGGGACCTCGCGGATCGGGTATACCCGGATGCAGCGACAGCTCCTGAGGTGCCGCTTGCCGAGGCGAACCGGATCTGCAGCGAGCAGATCCTGCGGGCCTGCGGGGTGATGCGCGACAGCAAGGCGGTCTCCCCTGGCGAACTGCACGGCATGGTTTCCGTCGGCGAGCCAGCCACGATCGAGGGAGTTCCCGGCAAGTGGCTCGTCGACCCGGAGGCCCTTGCCGCTCTGCGCGCCCGGGACTTCGAAGGCCGCACCGCGATTCTCTCCCCCTTCGACCGGCTGATGACCGATCCGCTGCGGGTGGTGCGACTATTCGACTTCGACTACACGCTGGAGCTGTACAAGCCGAGCGAGCAGCGCATCTGGGGGCAGTTCGCGTTGCCGATCCTGCGAGGGGAGCGCCTGATCGGAAAGATCGACGGCCGTTCGGATCGCGACACCGGCCGCTTCCTGCTGCACCGCATCCACGAGGACATGCCTTTCGATCGCGCGACCAAAGCCGCCGTCGACGACGAACTCGGTGCATTCGCCTCGTGGATGGGGCTCGAGATCAGCGGAGGTCCGCGTGGCGCTGCTGCTCGCTGAGCCGTCGGTGACCGACTAGCTCACGGCCTTCTTCACCAGTTCGGTGATCGTCATCTCTTGGGCAGGTGTCAGCGCCGCGATGATCGCGTACGAGCTCGGCCACATGGTGCCATCGTCGATGTTCGCCGCCTGCTCGAACCCGAGCGTCGAGTAGCGCTCCTTGAACTTGCCGGACGGCTTGAAGAACACCACAGTCTTGTCGTCGAGCGCCCAGGCCGGCATCCCGTAATAGGTCTTCGGGGCGAGCTCGGGCGCCGCCGCGGCGACAAGCACGTGCACTCGCTCCGCCAACTCCCGGTCGAGTCCGCTCAGCTTCTCGAAGCTGGCGAGGAGCGCCTTCTCGCCGTCCTCGCGCTTCGCGGATGCCTTGAGTTCCAGGGCGCGCTCCTTCATCGCCGCTTTCTCCTCGACCGAGAATCCGCTGCCGTTCTTCGAGTCGGCCATGCTGGGTGCCTTTCGGGTGGGATGGGGAACGACCCCGTCGTAGGCAGGGTAATCCTTGAGTTGGTCCACCTGCGCCGCATCTAGCTCAGGATCTGAATACCGACGCGCGAGCTAGGATCACGGCATG
>JAYTXO010000251.1:0-4531 GCA_043742905.1 Microbacteriaceae bacterium
CGTGACCGACACCCGCCTGCCGTCCGATCGTGGAGACCTGGTCTCCGCGTAAGCGATACAGCTCGGCGAAGCGCGTTCCCATGAAGCCGCTCGCACCCGCGATGACGATTCGTCGTGTCGACATGGACCGAGTCTTCCATCGACGTGCGAGATTTCGTCAGAAGACCCTCTGGTGGATTGCCGCGGCGCGGTGAGGCGCTATCCGACGCCGTTACGACTCGTATCGACCGGCAGTCTCGAGATCCCCAGGAGCAGGTCGGCCTCTGTCGCCGCCAGGCACAAGCGGATCCAACCCTCACCGGAACGCCCGAACGCGCTGCCGGGCGCAACCGCCACGCGCTGTTCGAGCAGGAAACTCTCCGCCCAGCTAGCGACGTCGCCGTTGGTCGCATGCGACATGTCCGCCCAGATGTAGAAGGCACCGGTTGGTTCCAAATACCGGATACCCCGGGCGTCGAGCGCGGCGGTCGCGCTCACGTAGTTGGCCCGGTAATGGGCCGCCGCATCGGCCACATGTTCCTGGGGACCTTGCAGCGCAGCGAGCGCGGCGTACTGGTCTGGCTGGGCGACACAGCCGATCGACGCTTCCTGCATAGTTCGCATGGTCTGGGACATGCCGGACGGAGTAATGAGGTATCCCACTCGAATGCCCGTCATCGCATACGTCTTGGAGAGGGAGAATGCGGTGAAGACGCGCTCGACGCCACCACCCGCATCCGCTCGGGTTTGTGCATCCAGCGCCGCAAGACTGACGTGCGGCTGCCCCCAGGTGAAGTGCTCGTAAACCTCGTCACTGAGAATCCAGAGATCGTGGCGGCGAGCGAAGGCAAGCAGCTGCTCCAACACCTCGCGCGAAAACACCGCGCCGAGTGGATTGGAGGGTGAGTTGACGATGATCATGCGGGTGCGTGGGCTGACCAGCGTTTCGAGCTCCTCGATGCTCGGCATGAAACCGCGCTCTGGGGTGAGCGAATACGGCACCGGGTGCGCGTTGAGCATCCGTGCGCTCATTGTAAAAGTGGTGTAGCCAGGGTCGGGAATGAGCAACTCGTCGCCGTCGGCGAGGGTGAGTTGCATCGCCAGATGGATGGCCTGCGTGCCGCCGATCGTGACCCAGACCTGCTCGATATCGGCCGCGATCTCGTTGTCGGCAGCCAGTTTCTCGACAATCGCGCGACGCAGCGGCGTGAGGCCACCGTTGGGGTTGTAGTTCGTGTCATCGCGATCCCATGCGGCCTTCGCGGCCACGGCGATGTGCGGAGCGACCTGGACGTCGGGCTCCCCCACGCCGAGCGAAATCACCCCGTCGAGGTGGGCCGCGATCTCGTAGATCCGGCGGATGCCTGACTCCGGCACCGAAGGGATGTGGGAGGCAAGCGAAGGCACACCTCAGGATAACGTGGATGGATGGCGACCCCCGATTTCATCCTCGAGTTGCGAGAGAAGGTCGGCACACATCCCCTGTGGCTTTCGGGAATCACGGCCGTCGTGCTCGACGAAGCCTCGGAGCGCGTTCTGCTGATCCGCCGCTCGGACACTGGCGAGTGGACCCCGATCACCGGGATCATCGACCCGGGTGAGCAGCCGGCCGTTGCCGCAGCGCGCGAGGCTTTCGAAGAAGCGAATGTCGTGGTCCGCGTCGAGCATCTGGCGGCCGTCGATGTGACCAGGCCGGTCGTCTACGAAAACGGGGACCGCGCCCAATACGTGGACATTATTTTCACCTGCCGCTACCTGTCCGGCGACCCTCGACCGGCGGACGGCGAAGCGCTCGAGGTGGCCTGGTATCCGGTGGATACCCTGCCTTCGATGTCCGAGGATTTCGTTGGCCGCATCCGTCATGCCTTGGCTCCTGGCGACGCGGCCTTCTTTTCGATTGCCGACACCCCGCAGTCCTGGTAACATTACCCGTTGGTTTGCGTGTGGTTTCCCACCACGCGATTGGCCGGAGGCTCCCTCTACAGCCCATCCCGGCAACATCCCATCTTCCACGTAACGAAAGACAGACATTTCATGGCGAACATCAAGTCGCAGATTAAGCGCATCGGCACCAACAAGAAGTCCCAGGACCGCAACAAGGCAGTCAAGAGCGAACTCAAGACCGCCATCCGTGCTACCCAGACGGCCATCGCGACCGGCGACAAGACGAAGGCCGCCGCAGCCCTCAAGTTGGCCACGAAGAAGCTCGACAAGGCCACATCGAAGGGCGTCATCCACGCCAATCAGGCCGCGAACAAGAAGAGTGCCATCAGCAAAGCTGTAGCCGCGCTCTAACTCGTTGACGGCGTCGCCGGTCCTGGTGACGACCGATCCCTCGCCTTCAGCGTCGCGTGTGCTCTTACTCGCCGCGCGACGAGATGGACTGCACCATGCGCTCCAAGGCGTAGACCGGATCTCTTCCCCCGCCCTTGACCTGCGCGTCGGTTGCGGCGAGGGTTTCAATCGCGCTGCCGAGGGCCTCGTCTGTCCAGCCTTGGAGGTCGCGGCGCGCGCGATCAACCTGCCAGGGGGCGAGGCCGAAGCGCGAGGCGAGTTCGCCAGAACTGCCACGCTGCCCCGAGAGCTTGGCCATGGTGCGGACTTTGCTGGCGAAGGCGGCGACCATGGGTACGGGGTCCGCCCCCGACGCGAGGGCGTGCCGGAGAAGACCGAGCGCCTCGCCGTAGCGGCCGGCGATCGCAGCATCCGCGACGGCGAACGCGGTGGTCTCTACTCGGCCGGCGTAGTAGCGATCGACGACGGTTTCGGTGATCTCATCACTGGCGTCGGCGAGCAACTGCTGGCAGGCCGCAGCAAGCTCGGCCAAGTCGTCGCTGAAGGCCGAGACCAGGGCTCGCTGAGCTCCCCCGGTGATCCGCCGACGGGCCGTGGCGAACTCGGCGGCCACGAAGTCGAACTTGTCTGCGTCCCGCTTCAGTTCGGCGCAGACCACTTCGATGCCGCCGCCTTGACCGCTCCGGATGGCGTCCAGCAGCTTCTTGCCGCGCACGCCGCCGTTGTGGCGCAGCACGAGGTAGGTGTCGTCGGCGGGCATCGCGAGATAGGCGAGGGCCTCCTCGAGGAAGGCGTCGCTGGTCTTCTCGACGTTCTCGACGCGGATCAGACGCGGCTCCCCGAACAGCGAGGGGCTTGCCAGCGTGATCAGCTGCCCAGGCGAGTAGGAGCCGGCATCGAGATCGGAGACTTCGAGCGAAGGATCCTCCGCCTTCAGGATGTCGCGCAACTGTCGGATCGCCCGATCGGCGAGCACCGTCTCGGTGCCGCTTACCAGCACGATGGGAGCCGGACGCACCGAGTCCCACGCGAGTTGCGGAATCGCCGCCTTCGCGGCCGCGGTCGCCCTGCCGGTCGGTCGTGCCATGCGGCCAGACTATCCGCCGCCTGGGACGCGCGATCGCGTCGGGCTCGGGCTCAAGTTCGTCGTCACGAGCGTTCCGCTGCCGGTCGAGGTCTCGTCCCGCTTCACGTCATCGGGTTTCTCGGTCCACACCCGCGCCTCCCCGGGGTGCGCTCCCGGCGCGACCAGGGTCAGCCCGTCGAGGTCGGTGCGCAGCGGTCGCGTCCCGACCGCCGCGAGGATGCCGAGCAACTTCGCCGTCGGATGCCCGTAGTCATTCCCCGCTCCGACCCCGATCAGTCCAACGGTGGCCCGCAACTTCTCGTAAAGTCGCGCTGACTGATCGCCGGAGCCGTGGTGCGCGACCTTGACGACGTCCACGTGAGTGAGCTGTCCGGTGCCAAGCAGGCGGGCCTGTGACTCCTGACCGAGGTCTCCGAGCAGGATGCCGCTGAGGCATCCCTGAGCACAGACACCCTGGGCGGTGACCTGCACGGTGATACTCGCTGGATTGCCCGCCTCGACCCCGCGCGGAGGGGGCCAGAGTACGTTCCAGCGCAGCTCGCCGAGCACGCCCGTCTCGCCGCGACTGACCTGGTCGACCTCAGCTCCGTTCGCACGCAGATCTCCTGCGAGCAACGCATCGCCGGGGTTGCTCGGCGGGCCGATGAGCGCACGATCCACCTTGCCGTAGACCGCCGAGACACCGCCGACGTGGTCCAGGTCGTAGTGGGTGAGCACCAGGAGGTCGATGTGCGTGATGCCCAGCTCGTCGAGGCAGTGCTGCAGCAGTTTCGGATCACGACCGGTGTCGTCCAGCGCGATCTTGCCCGCACTGCGGATCACCGTTGCGTCGCCTTGCCCGACGTCGCAGAGGGCAAACTGCCAGTCGCCGGGGCGCGTCACCGTTTCAACTAGCTGGCTACCGGCCAGCGAGGCGAGGTAGCCGACGAGCGAGACCACGAGCACGGCGCAGGCGGCGCGGCGCAGAGTAGACCGCACACCACCGAGAAAAGCCACCAGCCCGGCGACGGTGACCGCAGTCAGCAGCAGGACCCCGAACAGGCCCGTTGGCCACGGCGCGCGGGCTCCGGGCAGTGCGGCAAAGAAGGTCGCGACGGCCGCGATCCAGCTCGCGGGGACCCACGCGATCCAGGCGACGATGGTCGCCAGCGGCGGGACGACCGGCGCGGC
>JAYTXO010000252.1:0-2230 GCA_043742905.1 Microbacteriaceae bacterium
GCGTCGATCGCCGACGCGCCGATCAGGGACGAGGCGGCCAGCCAGGTCCACGGCGCAAGACTGAGCTCGATCGAGAGCAGCAGGAGAACCGCCGAAATAGCCAATACCGTCAGGGCGACCGGCAGTACACGGGTCTGCCCGAGACGGTCCGCCGCGCGCGACCAGAACGGTCCGGCGATCGCGGAGCCCAAAACGACCGCCCCGGATGCCGCCCCACCCACCGCATAGGTCTGGCCGTGCGCGGCGATCAGCAGAATCGTGCTGATGCCAGCCGTGGAGCGAACCAATCGGGCGAACCAGCCGGCGAGCGAGAATCGCCAGGCGCCGTCACGACCGAGGATCGCGGCGTACGGTCGCAGCAAGTGTGATCGCGCCGTCGAGAACTGCACGAGCTCGGTCCATTTCTGGCGGTGTCGAAGACGGGAAAGCCCATCGGCTGCTCGGACCGCCCGCTCAGTTTAGCGGGGCTGTGGATGCGCGCCTCCGGCTCGGCGGGAGTGACGCTAGCGTCACGGCATGGTCCTCGTGTCGGTAGCGCTTGCGGCTCTCGCTGTCGCGGCTTTCGGTCCCGATACTGGGCTCCTCGGCGGGTTCGCGCTCGCCGCCGCCGCACCCGAACTGTTCCGCACCGATGTCGCGCAGCACCGTCTCCCGAACCGACTCACCTATCTCGCGCTGCTGGCCGGGGTCGCCGGCGCCGGAGGCTCGTGGCTCGCGACCGGAGTCCCGCCGCTCGTTCCGCTCCTGGCCGGGGTCGCGTACGGCGGGTTGCTCCTCGTGTGCGCACTGTTCGGCGGCATGGGCATGGGGGACGTGAAACTAGCTGCCGCGCTGGGGCTGGCCTCGCCGACTCTCCCGATCGCGATGCTCTCGCCGATGCTGACGTTCCTATTAGGCGGGGTGGTCGCGGTCGCCGTTCTCCTTCGGCGCGGCCGCGCGGCACACACGGAGTACATCGCGTTTGGGCCGTTCCAGCTTTCTGGGTACTTCGGGGCGCTGATCTTCGCCGCTGCGAGCAGGCTGCTGTGAGCAGGCTGCCGTGCGCGGGCGCCGGGATCGCACACCAGCCCGAGTTAGCCTGGGTGCGTCATCCTGAGCACGTCGAGCGCCGTGTCCAGTTGGTCGAGGCTCAGTTCGCCGCGCTCGACGTAGCCGAGGTCGATGACCGACTCCCGGATCGTCATCCCCTCGGCCACGGCGTGCTTTGCGATCTTCGCCGCGTTCTCGTAACCGATGAACTTGTTGAGCGGCGTCACGATCGACGGCGAGGACTCGGCCATCGCCCGGGCACGCTCGACGTTGGCGTGCAGGCCATCGACGGTGGTGTCGGCGAGCAGGCGGCTCGAACTCGAGAGCAGGCGGATCGACTCCAGTAGGGCGGTTCCCATCACCGGGATCGCGACGTTCAGCTCGAAGTTGCCGCTGGCACCCGCCCAAGCGATCGTCGAGTCGTTGCCCATGACGCGAGCCGCGACCATGATCACAGCCTCGGGGATGACGGGGTTGACCTTGCCGGGCATGATCGAGCTACCCGGCTGCAGGTCGGGTATGTGGATCTCGTTGAGACCGGTGTTGGGGCCGGATCCCATCCAGCGCAGGTCATTGCAGATCTTGATCAGGGAGACGGCCAGCACGCGGAGCGCACCGGATGTCTCCACCAGCGCGTCACGGGCGCCCTGCGCCTCGAAGTGGTCGAGCGCTTCGGTGATTGGCAGCATGCTCGACTCAGCGAGGATCGCGATGACCTTCTGCGGGAAGCCGAGTGGGGTATTGATCCCGGTCCCGACCGCCGTACCGCCGAGGGGGACCTCTGCCACGCGGGGGACCGCCGCCTCGACCCGCTCGATGGCGAGCCGGATTTGGCGGGCGTAGCCGCCGAACTCCTGACCGAGCGTGACCGGGGTGGCATCCATCAGGTGGGTGCGACCTGACTTCACGACGTCGGCCCACTCCTTCGCCTTCTTCTCGAGGGAGATGGCGAGGTGATTGAGCGACGGGACGAGGTCGTTGATGAGCGCACCGGTGACGGCCACGTGCACCGAGGTGGGGAAGACGTCGTTCGAGGACTGCGAGGCATTCACGTGGTCGTTCGGGTGCACGGGAGAGCCGAGCTTCTCGGTGGCAAGGGTGGCGAGCACCTCGTTCATGTTCATGTTCGAGCTGGTGCCCGAGCCAGTCTGGTAGGTGTCAACCGGGAACTGGTCATGGTGCTGACCGGCGATGATCTCGT
>JAYTXO010000253.1:0-1759 GCA_043742905.1 Microbacteriaceae bacterium
GCGTGGGGACGATCCTGGGGCTCTTGTCCTGACTCACCTCGACGGGACCGGGCCAGCATTGGTCCACCTCCGCAGCTCCGTACCGGCGGTGCTCGGTCAGTGCCTCGCCGGCATGATCGACGCGGAGCTGATGGACGTGCGGGTTCCGCAGGACGACACCAAGGTTGTCTCGTTCTCCCCGGAGTACCGCATCCCGAAGAACCCCACTGCCGAGACCTGCCTGATCGCCTACGTCACAGGCAGCACCGGCACCCAGACCGGGAACGTCAGCCCAGACCGGTTTCGTGCGTGGTTTTGGCGTCCTCGACGCATCGCTCGGCAAGTCGCGCGTATCACCGGGCGGTTCCCCGGTCACCGCAGCAGCCCAGTCGGCTCAGGCCGCCCGTAACGCCCTCGGCGATCTTCGTGCGGACAAGGTCGGCGCTGGCCGCGATGGATCTGCCGACTCGCGAGAGAAAACCATCAGACGATATCCAAGATCGACGTACTGTCGTGGCTGTGTCCAACCCGCCCATCGTGTCGCTGCGACCGCGCACCGAACACGACCTTGATCTCCTCTTCGCGATTGCCGCTGACTTCGACACGTGGGAAGAACGGAGTCCGCAGGCGCCTCGCCCGTTGACGAGGGACCGCTTCGATGCTCGGGTCGCGACTACTGCCGACCAGGAAGGCCCCACTGCCGTCTTGTCGTTCGTGATCGCCGTTGACGGCGCCGCTGTGGGCAGCGCGACCCTGTTCGACTTCGACCTGTTTGCCCGTCACGCCGAGGCGGGCATCAGTTTGGAACGCAACGCCCGAGGTCGCGGCATCGGCACAGCGGCCATCGTCCAGCTCGTCGAGTTCGGATTCGTCCGGCACAATCTACGTCGGATTCACCTTCAGGCGATCGCGTCGAACATCGCCGCGATCCGCGCGTACGAGAAGGCAGGCTTCACGATCGAGGGTCGGCAGCGCCAGCACGCATGGGTCCGAGGGACTTACGAGGACATCGTGCGGATGGGGATCCTGCGCTCGGAGCAGACCTTTTTGCCCTGAGCAAGAGCTACCGAGCGATGCCCTCTCATGCCGCGGAGCGAGCGCCCCGGCCAGTGCATAGACATGCAGTTGTCGCCCGATCCCCTGAGGCCTGGCGACGTCGAGACGGCAACGGAGGGACAGCTAAGCGCGACATTCTACATATCCGAGGCGGAGCAGAGAGCGTTGGTTCTGGACGGGCAGTCGTGTGGCATCCTCGATGGCCGCGCCCGCCTCGGCGCTCCCCGTGGAGGAGAAGCGATGGGGTTGACGGTCGCTCGGATGCCTCGCAGCCGTGGTGCTCACCGTCGACGCGATACTCCACAACCAGCCTGATCCAGGCCATCACGCTCAGTAGCTGCCAAGCTAGATTCCTGCCTTGCCGGGCCGTCCTCGCCTTACGCCCGTGCGCCGGTGACCCGGTCGGCCGGGACAGGTTCGGGAGACCGGTCTCCTGACGCCGGAACAGGTCGGGGAGCAGCGTGGCTCCGTCGGCGGAGTGGCCGCTGCGAGTTCGCGAGGAGTGCAATAGGGAGGTCGCGGATCGGATCCCACCGGCTGCGCGATGACCTCAGCCCGCAGACCGCGCGGGTTCTGGTCGACATGAACAGCACGGCTTTGGTCATTACGTGGCTCAGGGATATCTATCTGACCGGACTAGTCTGGCACCGTGGCCGCGCTCTGGACGCCCCAGGTCGGCCAGCACTATCCGCACTCGACGGGCGAGTTCCAGGCCTGGTTCGTC
>JAYTXO010000254.1:0-9974 GCA_043742905.1 Microbacteriaceae bacterium
CACGGCTCCTAGCAATGCGCACGACGTCGTCACGGAGCTCGCTCGGATAGGGCTTAGGCATACTGACATCCCTCCAGGCCACCCTCCCGGGCAAGCCAGATCAGATGTCACCGATCCATGCAGCAGACCCGTTTGTTTGGCCCAGGGCATACCAAGCAGGACCGCCGCGGAAGATGCACGCGAACGGGTGCCGGCCGCAGCCCGCCTCGAGTTCGCCGAGAAAGGTCTGGCTGGCGCCAGGATCGATCGGATCAGCCAGGAAACGTCCACCACCAAGGAACGCTTGCACGTCTACTTCGGCAGCAAGCAGGGCCTGTGGATGGAGGCCCCCACCCGAGAGGTCGTCGAGCTCGATCGGATCGTCGATGTCGAATCCTCGATGGCGGTGCGATCGTGGGCCGGCTGTTCGATGACTTCATCGGCAATCCCCTGCGACTGAAGCTCTTCTTCTGGCAGCTCGTCGAGGGGATCGGGCCAGTCGGCGAGCAACTCCGAGCTCTCGGGGAGCGCAAGGTGGACGTCGTCCGCGAGGCGCAGGGGGCGGCGGACCGTCGTTTCGGCCGATGTCGTCGTCCGGCTCCTGATCACGATCGCCGCGAACTGCGCACAGGAATACCTTCGCGTCGGGGCCGGTTCCGCCTCGTTGACGGCGCTGCGCACCGCGGCCGTCCAGCTGGGTACCACAACGATTCCCCGTGCCTAGCTGCTGGGGCCCGCGCCGCCCACTTCCGCGCGAAGGGTCGAGGCGATCTCGCCCGTCTCCGGCTAGCGAACCATGTGCTTGGGTCGCCGTCAACGAATCGATATCTGCGAGAGCAGCCGCGTATCAAGAACAGATCACCGGGCGGTCACCGGTCTTTGCAGACAGGGGCGACGTGAAATTTGACGGCTTCCAGAACAACGTTCTCCAGAATGCGAAGGCGCCCGCGTACAACAGTTCTGTCTCCAACGGCGGCACTTTCAAAAGCCGGTACCGTGGCTGTCGGGGCTTGCTTAATCGGGCGACGCGCCAAGTCGCTGCCGCGAACGAGACTCCCGTTGAGTGGTCAGTGGCCGAATCCAACTCCGCGACAGCAATTCGGAACTTGCTGCAAAGCAACGGAACAAGCGAGATCAAAGTCGAATGGTTGCCTCCGAAGGGATTGATTTTGGCCGCGACCATGTACATCGGAGGCCACTCGGCGGCTCGCGACGAATCCCTGGACGCCTGCGCTGAGGCACTCTTCGGGACGTGATGGAGCTGATGGCTAGCTATACGACTGAGATGCGCGAGCGGGCCCCTCGGGGGCTCGGCGAGACGCGGGTGGATCACCCGAATCAGATGACGGCGATTCCGCAATACCCGACCTCCTGGCTGCGGCTGGAGTGAATCCCGGCCCGGTGGGCGTTGATCGGGTTGGCAACCAACTTCAACATCACCCACCGTCCAAGAAGGGTCGCTCTCGTCAGTTTCCGACCCTATCTATATGCCATTGAGGCTTCCCGACCACGGCTCGTCACGGACCGTGGTCGGGAAGATCTGTGCGACGGCCTTTATCCGTTGTAAAGGTCCGGATCGTCTCCGGTGCGCTCACCATTTTCGAGCGTCGCGATGGCCGCTAGATCCTCAGCGTCAAGCGCAAAGTCGTAGACGTTGAGGTTCTCGATCAATCGCGCCCTGGTGACGGACTTCGGGATGACCACATTGCCGAGTTCCACATGCCAGCGAAGTACGACCTGGGCGACGCTCTTGCCGTACTTCTGTGCGATCTTCCCGAGCACCTCGCTAGTGAAGACACGGCCGCGGCCGAGCGGCGACCAGGCCTCGGTAAGGATTCCACGCTCGGCGTCATCTTTTCGCACGGAGTCGTTCTGGAATCCAGGGTGCAGCTCGATCTGGTTGAGCACAGGGACAATGTTGGTTTCCGCTTTGAGGCGGTCCAGATGCGCCGGTTGGAAGTTGGAAACACCAATCGATCGGGTGCGGCCATCCGCGAGCAATTTCTCGAACGCCTTCCACGTGTCCACGTATTTGTCGACGTCGGGAAGCGGCCAGTGGATGAGGTAGAGATCGATGTAGTCGAGGCCGAGCTTGTCGAGGCTCACATCGAATGCGGCGAGGGCTGAGTCGTAACCGTGGCTTTCGTCTGCAAGTTTTGTGGTCACGTAGAGCTCGCTGCGGTCGATGCTTGAGCGGCGGATGCCCTCGCCCACTCCGACCTCGTTCTGATATAGCGCTGCGGTGTCGATGAGCCGATAGCCCACTTCGATCGCAGTCGAGACCGCGTCAGCCGTAACAGCGTCGTCTGGACCGTAGATACCGAGTCCTAGTTGCGGGATGCTGAGCCCGTCATTCTGCATGAAATTAGGGATCTGGTTTGACATTTTGTGGCTCCTTGACAGCGTGGGGGACTAGTTGGCGTGGATTGCGTCGAGGATGGCGGCAACGGCGGCCTCGGCGATGGCGCGATCTTCATCCATGTTGCTTTTTCCGGAGACGCCGACGGCGCCGATGAGTTCGCCTTCGTACACAATCGGAATGCCACCGCCGAGGACGACGAGCCCTCGCACCTTTTGAACTCCATTGACGAGCCACGGCTGATCCTTGATCATGTCCCAGAAGTCGTGGTTAGCTGTCCCGTTTCCGGCGACAGAATATGCCTTGTCTCGCGCGAGCTGCGCGGACTGGAACGGGGCGCCGTCCATTCGGTCGTAGCTCACCAGCTGGCCATCACCGTCGAGCACCGCAATGCAAGTTACGCAGCCGGTGTCGATCGACACTTGCACTGCACGATCGATTCCCGTCCTGGCGAGTTCGCGGCTGACCGCACGCTTGATAAGAAAGTTTCCCATGGTTATCTCTCTCTGTTCTGTGGGTGAGAAGGGTTTTCTGCCAACACCAAGTCCAAATATCGCTTGCTGATCTCGGCCGCAGCTTTGGGGTCGCCGTCGTAGTAGTCGAGTTCGACCATCAGCCAGTCGTCGTAGCCGAGCTCACGAATCGCGGTGACAATATCGGCCAGATCGAGGTCACCCTCGCCGAGAGGTCGGAACTGCTGCGACTCGGCATTCCAGTCCTTGAGGTGCACGTAGGCCAGGCGATCGGCATAGCGCCGGATCAGCGCCGCCGGATCGCCGCCGCCGGCCGCCAGGTGCGCGGTATCCGGGCAAAAGTGAATGCCGGACAAAGTCATGACCCGCTCGAGGGCTTCTGGCGTCTCGACCAGAGTGCCGAGGTGCGGATGGTAGGTGGCAAGCAGTCCGTGGGCTCTCGCGAGTTCATCGGTTCGGTCGAGCGCTGCTGCCAGCCGCTCGAAATCGCCGTCTGCAGGGCCGGAAGTCCGCTGCGCGCCTCCACCGACGACAAGGCGTGATGCTCCGAATAGTGCGGCCAGTTCGATCCCTCGCCTGATCTTGTCGAATTCGTCACTCAGGATGTCGTCGTAAATGAAGTTCGCCCCTGTGTAGACGCCGACTAGCTCAAGCCCAGTCTCCGCGAGCAGGTCGCTTAGTCGGCTGGGTTCGTCCACGAACTTGAGCAAATCCCCATCGAACATTTCCGTGCCGGTGTAGCCCGCCCCGGCAATGGCGCTGAGGGCGTCTGAAGTCGACCCCGAGGTGACATAGAAGAGATCCTTGACGCTGGTAACCCCTTGCGGCGAGCCGAGAACGCCTCCCCACGTGATGGTCGAATAGCCGAGTTTCATAGGTCGTGTTCCTCCGGAAAGCCGCGTCCCCTCGCCGCCGCCGCGATTCGTTCGGCGGTCATAATGGTCGTGAGCATCGTGTTCGCGGCCGGTGTCGTCGGGATTACGGATGCATCGGCCACCCGAAGTCCGCGCGTACCGTACACCAGCCCGTTTTGGTCGACCACTCCGCCTTTTCCGATGGTTCCCATCAGGCATGTGCCGGTGAGGTGATAGCCGGAAGCTGTTTTGCTTGCTATCGCGGCGTCAAGTGCCGCATCGTCACCGACTGTCTCGGCGTTCATGCCGATCGGCTCGTGCAGCATGCTGGCAAGTGGTTCGGAAGTGAGGATGCGCCAGCCGATCCGCACGATTTCACGGATAGCGTCGCGGTCTACCTGCTGGTCGAGGTAGTTGGGGTCAACCTCGGGGAGGACTGTCGGATCCGTGGTGGAGATGAAGACTGTACCGACTGAGCGCGGCTTGTTCAGCACGCATCCAATGCCTGCGACATTTTCGATGCCTTCGGAGCCTTCGCCTGCAAGCCCGCGCGTGCCTTCTCCGGTCGTGCGCACGTTGAGATAAGAGAACATCGTGAACTGTGCGTCGAGAGAGCCAGGTTGAACAGTGGTCGAGGTGCGGTAAACGGCCTGAAGGCTGAAGTCATCGAGTGCCCATGAGCCGTCTCGGGGTGCGGCGAGAAGGGGAACGGAGAAATGGTCGCCCAGGTTGTGGCCGACCGGAAGGTCGCTCACCACCTCGATGCCGAGGGAAGAAAGTAGGCCCGCCGGCCCGACCCCCGAGCGCTGAAGAAGAGCGGGGGAGAGAATGGCGCCGGCAGCAAGGATCACCTCCCCGGCCAATATCGCAGTGCCGTCAATCAGCAGTACGCCGGTCGCGCAGGTGCCATCGAAAAGGATGCGATCGACCTGGGTCTCGCCGCGCACAGTGAGGTTTGTGCGTGATCGAGCCCGCTCGAGGTGGGATTGTGCAGTTGACTGCCGGCGCGTACCGATCCTGGTCATCGGAGCGGGGCCGACCCCCTCGGCGTCAGGCGCGTTGAGATCCCAGGCATCGGGGATGCCCAGACTCCGGCAACTATCGACGAACGCCCTTTGCAGCGGAGCGTATTCGTGTTCGTCCGAGCGCGCGATCGTGACCGGTCCACCGCGACCGTGGATGGCGAGGGATGGGGCTGTGTCATCTTCCATCGCCCTGAACGCGCTAAGCGCGTGGTCCCAATCCCAACTCGGGTTGCCGCAGTCGACCCACTCGCGATAGTCGGCGGTTGCACCGCGGAGGCTGATCATGCCATTGATCGCGGAGCCGCCACCAATCACCCTCGCCTGCGGAATCGCGATGCGCGAGTTTCCAGCTACCGCGTTGAGGCCCCAGTCGTGATCTGGATCAAACGTGGGCGCATGGCCGCGCATAGGCACGTACCTCGCGTCGAGCACGCCAGCAGGAGTGGATGCTGCGGCCGGGTAGTCATGACCGGCCTCAAGCAGCAGCACGGTGCGATCTGAATCTTCGCTCAGGCGCGCGGCGACGACACACCCGGCGGTGCCCCCGCCCACGACGATCACGTCGAATCTTTCACTCATTCTCGGTGCCCTTTCCTAGTCCTGGTTGCTGAACGCAGAGTCGAATGAACTGCTCGGCATGTCCCAGATCAAAGAGCGGACGTAGCCGAGCGCTTCTTTCGCGCCGTGCAAGCGATCCATTCCAGCGTCCTCCCACTCGACCGATATCGGACCGCGGTACCCGACCGCGTCGAGTGCACGGAAGCAGTCCTCCCACGGAACGTCCCCGTGGCCGACCGAGACGAAATCCCAGCCGCGTCGCGGGTCGCCCCAGGGGAGATGGGAGCCGAGTACCCCGGCGCGACCGTTGTGCGGGCGCAGCCGTGTGTCCTTGCAGTCGACATGGAAAATGCGCTCTTTGAAGTCGATGATGAAACCGACTGGGTCGATGTTCTGCCACATCATGTGACTTGGGTCCCAGTTGAAACCGAACGCCGACCGATGATCGATCGCCTCAAGTGAGCGCACGCTGGTCCAGTAGTCGTAGGCGATTTCGCTGGGGTGTACTTCGTGCGCAAACCGCACGCCTTCGCCATCGAACACATCGAGAATCGGGTTCCAGCGATCAGCGAAATCCTGGTAGCCCGCTTCGATGACGCTCGCCGGCACTGGCGGGAACATTGCGAGGTACTGCCAGATGCTCGACCCGGTGAACCCTACGACTGTGTCTACACCGAGCTTGCGAGCAACCTTTGCGGTGAGCTTCAACTCTTCGGCCGCCCGCAGTCGAACTCCCTCGGGCTCTCCGTCGCCCCACACCGTCGAGCCGACTATTGCCTGGTGCCGAAAGTCGATGGGAGCGTCGCACACTGCCTGGCCCGTGAGGTGGTTCGAGATGGCGAACACCTTGAGGTTGTACCGGTCCAGGATGTCCAGCCGGCTCTGCAGGTACACGTCGTCTTGAGCGGCGCGCGCTACGTTGAGGTGATCGCCGGAGCAGGCGATCTCAAGACCGTCGTAGCCCCACCCGCTAGCAAGTTTCGCGACATCCTCAAAAGGAAGGTCGGCCCATTGGCCGGTGAACAGCGTTACGGGGTGCGTCATGTGGGCTCCCCCGTCAAGTGTTCGTTGAGAAACTGAATACTGTCTGCAGCCAGCACGTCCATTGATTCGGCAACGGGCCGCCACAGCGACACCGCGCGCGCGATCTCCGCCACCGTGGGTAGGAACGACTCGACGACGATTTGCCCGCCGTAGGAGATGTCGTCCAATGCGGCGAAGAACTCTGACCACGGCACGTGACCACTGCCGGGCGTTCCGCGGTCGTTCTCCGACACCTGCACGTGAAAGACCTTTTCGCCAGCGAGCCGGACGGCATCGCCGATGTTCTTCTCTTCAATGTTCATGTGGAACGTATCGATGAGAAGGCCGACGTTCTCACGACCCGTCAGCGCACACAGCTCGAGCCCTTGCTCGATCGTGTTGACGAGGTCCGTCTCGAATCGGTTGAGCGGTTCGATGGCCAGGCGAATGCCGCGCTCGTCTGCGTAGTCTGCGACTTCGCGGATGCTGTCTGCAGCCCATGCCCGCTGCTGCGCGCGAGAGTCGGGCGCAAGCATCCGAGTCTTGCCAGTCGCCGAGTACATGGGCCCGGCGACATGCGGCGAGCCGACGGCGGCGGCAAGATCGACGCACGCTTTGACGTAGGCGATGCCAGCCGCGCGGCGCGACGGGTCTTCGTGTGAGAGGTCGCGGTCAGGACCGAAGGCACCGCAGATTCCAATGACTAGGCCATTTGCCCTGGCGGCGGCGTTCAACGCGTCCGCGGTGAGGAGCGCTGGGTTTTCAACGCAGACCTCGATCACGTCGTACCCGAATCCTGCCGTCCTCCTGAACGCATCAGTGTCCGAGTCGGAAAACGGCGAGGCAAGCACGAAAGTGCTGAGGCCTATCAAGTTGCGGGCCATCTAGCGAAGTCCCAGCTGCGACTCGATGTTCTTGGTGTGAGAAATGGCGGCCTTGGTATACGGATCGAGAAACTCCGGTGCTCCAGCGCCAGAGAGCACGCCCCAGACGTCGCCAGCTGCTGGGAGCAATTCATAGGACACCCAGCCCTGATAGTGCACGTCGGCGATTGCCTGGATGATGGGGCGAAAATCGATGTGACCGACTCCGGGTACGGCCCGGTTGCTGTCAGCCAAGTGCACATGAACCAGGCGGGATCCGACGCCGCGGATTGCTTCAGCGATGTCGACCTCTTCAAGGTTCATATGGAAGGTGTCTGCCATGACACCTATTCCGGCGAGTGCCACCTCATCAACGAATGCGGCCGCCTGCTCCACCCGATTGATGAGGTAGGTCTCGTACCGGTTCCAAGGTTCGACCGCAATTGTGACACCGCGATCGTTCGCGTATTGCGCGGTTTCGATACCGGCTTCGACCGCCCACGCCCATTCCTGGGCGATTTCGACCTCGGGTTTTATCTTCATGCATGCGGTCGGGGTGAAGGTAACAACGGAGGCACCTAGCTTCTCAGCCGCATCGACGTTGTGTCGCACGTAGTCGATCGCGTTCCGTCGGATGCGCGGATTCGAGCTGACGATGTCACGCTCCGGGGTGAAAATGCTGATGATGGACGATGCAACGACACCCTTGTCGGCAAGTTCCCGTGCGATCTCTGGCAGCTCGGCATCCGCCAGTTCACCGACGAGCTCTACGCCGTCATAGCCATAGCGCGCGAGGCGCTCGATGCCTAGGGCAATCGGTTCGGCGCCGTAAACCAGGGTGTTGTATGTGTAACGAAACATTCTGCTTTGCTCCCTGTGCGACAACTTCTAGGTCGGCGCTCCGGTCGCCCCTCACTGGTGGAGAAGCGACCGAAGCACCCGAATTTGCTCTTTGCGGCCCCGTTATTGCCTCTAGTCGGTGGCCTTGAAGTCCTTGGCGATAGCCTCTTCAACGTTCTCTTTGGTGAAAACCTTCGGCTCACCGAGAACGATCTCGCCCTGGCTTCCCACCGTGAACTTACCGAGACGGCCGGCGCTGAAGGTATCGCCCTTCTTCCCTGTGATCTTGCCCTCGACGTACGCCGCGGTCGCGTAGTACGACAGGTAGCCCAGGTCGACAGGACTCCACAAGACATACGACGCAACCTTGCCGCTGGTGAGAAGCTCGGAGTCGTTGCCTGGATTTCCTAGGCCGGTCACTACGATCTGCTTTTCGACGCCGAGGTCGTAGATTGCCTTGACCGAAGCCTCTAGCGCGACCGGAGTCGGCGCCATGATGCCCTTGAGGTCGGGATAGGCCCGGATAAGCGAGACCGCAAGGTCGTAGCTTGTCTTCGCGTCGTCATTGCCGAATGTCGTCTTCACGAGGCTCATCTTCGAATACTTCGGATCTTTAGCCATATCGGTCATATAGGTAATCCAGAGGTTCTTGCTCGTAGCGTTGGCTTGCGAGGAAATGATCGCCCACTGGCCCTCGTTGTTGATGGCTTTCGCGAGCAGCCCGAACTGGGTCTCACCCAGGCCTTTTGCCGTCGCCATGTTGACGAAAATGTCGCGTGCCGAAGTCGTCACATCTGAGTCCCACGTAACGACCTTCGTCCCGGCCTTCGTCGCTGCCTTGAGCGAAGGCACCAGCGCCGTCGCGTCGAGCGCCGCGATGCCAATCGCGCAGGAGTGTTGTTGACTTGCGCTCTGGATCAGCGCGATTTGGTCTGCAGTGATGCCCGCCTGGTCTCCCACGTAGTTGAGCTTTCCACCGATTTCACCTTGTGCCTCCACGAGACCGGTCTTCACCGCAGCGAAGTACGGATTGTTTGTGGCTTTCGGAATCATCGTGAGCGTGCAGTCCTTGAGGGACTTCCCGCCGGACGTTGTCGAGGCGCCCGTGCTCGCGCAACCGACCAATGCAATGGCCAGGGCTGTTGCCAGCGCCGCCACCTTCAGAGACTTCTTGAACATGCTTTTCCGATCTAGGGTTGAGTGCGATTCGAAACTGCTTGGTGCAGCCGGTGTGATTTGTCCGGCTTGAGCTAGCTTTGAGAACCTCCTCGTGCGTCTTGTGACGATGTGGGGGCAGGTCTGTCGAACCGTGCCCTGACCTTGTTGACGAGCGCCGGGACGACAACAGCGCCGATCATGAGCATTCCGGTGACCGTATATTGAAGGTCGGTACCGACAAAGCTGAGCGTCATCCAACTGCCGAGCGTGGTTACCAAAACCAGTGAAAGCATCACGCCCAGGAACGAACCTTTGCCACCGAACATGCTCACGCCGCCGATCAACACGATCCCGATAACGCTTAGCTCGAGCCCTGTCCCATTGGTGGCGTTCGCGCTGCTCACATAGCCGGTGTAGAGGATGCCCGCGAGGGCCGACGTGAGCCCCGAGAACATGAACAGGATGCGCTTGACCCTGCGTACCGGAATGCCTGAAAAGCGTGAAACCTCGAGGCTGGAACCAACGGCGAAGATCTTCCTGCCAAACGATCCGCGGTGCAGAATCAGGCCGGCAATCGCCGCCACTATCACGAACAGCACGAAACTGTTCGGGATGAGCGAACCGAGAATGTTTCCCTGCGAGAAGTCAATGAAGCTGCTAGGCAGCTGGCTGACTGCGTTGTTCTGAATGAGGATGTATGCGATCCCTCGGAACAGTCCGAGGGTTCCCACGGTCACGATGAGCGCGGGCAAGCCCAACGTCACTGCGAAGAAACCGTTCGTGATCCCGGCGACGGCGCCCACCGCGAGAGCAATGAGGAAAGAGAAGAGGAGCCCCCAACC
>JAYTXO010000255.1:0-2372 GCA_043742905.1 Microbacteriaceae bacterium
CTTCGGTCATCGCAGGCTCCTAAGCGGTGAGAGACGAGAACAGCTGACGACCGCCGTCTGCGTAAAGCACTTGCCCGTTGATGTACGAGGACAGGTCACCGAGCAAAAAGGCCACGACGTCAGCGACATCGGCGCTGCCGATATCGAGAGCAAGTGGCCCCCGCTGTGACCCGGCCTCGCCGACCAGGGCCTCGGGGACGCAGACGACGTTGACTCGTCCGGTGAGATGACGGCGCACCGCGATCGACCGCGCGAGCGTCACCGCGCTGGCGCCGACTAGAGCGGCCGAGACGTCGGGGCCTTCCGTGCCGATCCAGCCGTCGCCGATCACCAGGGCGGTCGGCGCATTGCGGCCGTTGATGACCCGGTCGAGCGTAGGGAATAACTCGGGATAACCAAGTTCGGCACCGGTGAGGACGATGAGAAGAGGTCCTTCCGCGGTTCTGAGCTCGAATAGCTCGCTCAGACGGCGCGGCGACGCCCCGAGCACCAAGGCGACGTGTTCGGGAAGCTCGGCGAGTGCCGCAGGCAGTTCGCTCGGCCAGACGGTGAGATCGGTCATGGTCACCCTCAGTCCTTCGTGAGCACGGTCACGGCGCACGCGCCGTTGTCGAAGCCGGAGGCGCCGCCGCCGGTGACGTGAGCGAGGGCTGCTCGGGCATCTTCGCGCTGGCGGGCGCCCGCGCGGCCGGTCAACTGGAGCGTGAGTTCGATGATCTGTGCCAGACCCGTCGCGCCGATCGGATGCCCGCGCCCGAGCAGGCCGCCGCTGGTGTTGACCACCGCGCCGGCGGAACTGCTCAGGTCGGAACTGCCGCCGCGGGCCAAGAGCTCCGCCGCTCCGCCGCGTTCGGCCAGTCCCAACTCCTCTGTGTAGAGCAGTTCCGCGATGCTGAATGCGTCATGCAGTTCCACCGCGTCGAGGTCAGAGGGCGCCAGACCGGCTGCCTCGTACGCCGCCGATGAGGCGCGGGTCGTGATGTCGGGGTGGGTAATATCCCGTGCGGCCGCGGAAAACGACCCCGAACGCACCTCGGAGGCGCGCACCCTCGGACCGCTGCGGCCCAGCTTGTGGGCCAGACGGTCGGAAACGAGCAGGACCGCCGTGGCGCCGTCGCTCTTAGCGGAGCACTGGAACAGGGTCAGAGGATCGGCGATCGGCGCCGAGGCGAGCACCTCGTCCACGGTCGTAATCCCCGACATCTGCGCATAGGGGTTGAGGTTCGCGAAGTGCCGGCTCTTGACCGAGACTCGGGCGAGGTCCTCGACCGTCGCGCCGGTGTCGTGCATGTAGCGGGTTGCGCGCATCGCGTAGACCACGGGATTCGTTACGCCGGCAAGTCCTTCCCACTCGGTCTCCTGCACCGGCAGGGCACCTTTGCCCAAATCAGAGAGCCGGTCGACACCGACGATGAGCGCGGTCTCGATCCGCTCATCTTCGATCGCACGATTCGCGAGATGGAAGGCGATCGCGCTCGAGGCGCAGGCGTTTTCGACGTTGAAGATCGGCATCCCGGTGGCGAGTCCCGCGAAACGCAATGCGCGCTGGCCGATCAGGCTCCCACCTTTGGAGGTGCCAACGTACGCTTCCTGAACGACCGAGCGGTCGAGTCCGCTCGAGCGAAACAGATCGCGCACCGCGCTGGCGGCAAGAAGATCGACGTGCAAGTCCGAGCGACGGACGAACGGAACCATACCCGTCGCGATGATCCGAGTATTGGACAAAGAAAATCTCCATCGAAAATGAGTTTGAATTTACTCAGCATAGAGCATATTTTGTTGCAAATTTCCTTGGTCGCCGAGTCGTTGCACGATCCACTGCGACTTATCTGGTCGCCCTAGCGAAACTGGGCCGCACGCCCCCTTGAGCAAAACCCATCCTCTTCGACGAAGCGCAGGATGCTGACGAGGGTATCTCCGGCATCGTGAAGGCACAGACCCACGCGCAGGTAGTTGCTGTCGGCGATCGAAGCCAAGCGATCTATGGATGGTGTGGGGCCACCGACGCCCTCGACGCGTTCGGCAGTGACGGCACAGGCTTCCCCAGCCCTTCCGTTTTGGCGAAGCGATTGCCGATGAGGCGAACGTGTGGCTCGAACTACACAAATCCGATCTGCGCCTTGTCGGCTCCGAAAAGCCGCCGTCCGTCCACGAGACGAAGGACCGCGTCCCCGAAGCCGTTCTCGTCCGATCAAATGCCGGCGGTATTGCCGAGGTCATCCGCGCCCACGAGGACGGGGTCCCGGTCGCTATCGCAGGCAGTCGTCGACTTTCCGGGTCGAGGCGCCGTGCAAATAGGCTTCCATCACCACGGCGAACAACGCTTGGTCGACCCGGCGGCAGTGTTCCAGCAGGGCGGGGAAGAACGTTCC
>JAYTXO010000256.1:0-4880 GCA_043742905.1 Microbacteriaceae bacterium
ATGCTTGATAGAAAACCGATAAAGTCAATAGACTTGATGTGAGCTCGATCACGGCGCTCGATCACGGAGGAAGCCACGATGTTCGCCATCACCGCCGACCAAGTGGACAGTCGCCATGGCGAGGATCTGGTCGACGGCGCACTCATCACGCTCGCTCGGATCGGCGGCGCCCGGCTGCTTCTGCCGCCGGACCGCTCGGCCGGCGACGAACTCCAGGTCGCCACTGCTGACCCGGGCACGGCTCTCGCCCTGATGCTCCACCTCACGCGCCACGGGCAGTGGAGTGTCGGCCTGGCAGTCGGCGAGGTGCGGTATCCGCTGCCGGAGTCGACACGGGCGCTCGGCGGCTCCGCCTTCGTACTCGCCCGCAGCGCGGTCGAGGCGGCCAAGAAGCGGCCGACCCGGTTCGCCCTCGCGATCGAGAGCGGGCGGCATCCGGATGCTGCGACTCTCCAGCCACTCATCGATCTGCTGCTCCAACTGCGCGCCCGCCGCACCCCCGAGGGCTGGGAACTCGCGAACCTTCTCAACGTTGGACTCAGCCAGAAGCAGGCCGCCGAACGACTCGGGATCACACCCCAGGCCGTCAGCCTGCGCGCGCAGGCTGCGCAGCTGCGGACCGAGATCGCTGCTCACGCGGCCCTGATCACGCTCCTCGCGCAGAGCTCGCCCGACTCGGCTCCCCGCGATTCGGCGGAGTGAGGCAGGATCGACACAATGGTCTTCACAGGCTTCATCAGCTTTACGGTCTGGGCCGTCATCATCGTGCTCGTGCTCGTGGCGCTTGTCGTCTCGATCGTGTCGCGTCGGATCAATGAACCGCTGATCGCGCTGGTCGCGCTGCTGCCGGTCGCGCTGGCCATCGTGGTGATCATCTTCCAGCTCAGCCTCCCCGCACCCGCGCATTTTCTCAACGTACTGAGCGCGCTGAGTTTCGCCGGACTCGCGGTGTTCGCGGGTGGCCCACTGACCGCGCTCGCGCTCGCGCGGGCGACTGGTGGCCAGAAGGACGGCGAGAACGGAGGCATTCTGGTGAAACAGAAGGGCGAACACACGGTGCGGGAAGTACTGCGCGGCGGTGCTGCGATCGGCTATCTGGAGCGTGTGGCGATCGTCACCTCGATCGTCGTCGGACACCCGGAGGTGATCGCGGCGGTGATCGCGATTAAGGGCCTCGGACGTTTCTCCGAGCTCGACAACGCTGAGGCTCGTGAGCGATTCATCATCGGAACTCTCACCAGCTTCATCTGGGCGGTGGTGTGCGGTGCGGTCATCGTGCTGCCGGGCGGGGCACTGGGCTAGTCGCCGCGATTCGGCCGCGTCACTTGCGCGCGGTCGCTTTGGCCGCGTCGCGTGCGCGCGCTCGCTTTGTACGGCGAGACCGTCGCCTCGCCGGGAATCCAGAAGCGCCACGGATACGCGTCCATTCCTCCCACGCCCGAGACACCGGTGCGCGGTCCGTTGGCAACGTCGGGCGGGGCCGACGCCGACGGCTCCAGTCGGATCGCCCCGCCCACAAGCTCGTCCCCGTTGTCGCCAAGCGTGATGCCCAGCGCAACGCATAGGCGGGCCGGGCCGCTCGCCAGGTCGCGATCCGCCTTGCTGGTCGTTCGGCGTTGGCGAGCGAGCTCGACGCCGTCGACGACCTCGCCGGCGCGCAGCAGAACGGCCGAGGCTTCACCGGCGGGTGAGCAGACCACGTTCGCGCAGACGTGCATGCCGTACGTGAAGTAGACGTAGAGCGTTCCCGGCAGGCCGAACATGATCCGGGTGCGCGGTGTCGGCCCTCGGAAAGCGTGCGAGCCGGGGTCAGTCTCACCGGTGTATGCCTCTACCTCGGTCAGGCGGATCGTGACGCCACGGCCGTGTAGAAGCCCACCGAGCAGGCGTGGCGCGACCTCGACCGCTGAACCGCGCAGCAACGCCAGGGAATCGCTCAGAACAACTTCCCAAGCAGGGCTGCCGCGACAACTCCGCCAGCCACAAGGATGACGGCGAGTGTGATGATCGCGGGCATCAGCCAGGGGAAGCGCTTCGCCACGTTGCCCTGACGCTCGAGGCGCTGGCGCTTGAGCTGCGCGCCGCGGTCGCGTCGGCTGTTGCCGGACAGGGTCATCGGGCTCTCCTCATGACAGACATTTCAGACAAGAGTCGCACGAACGGCCGCGGTCAGCGCCGCGAGCTGTTCGGCGACGCGTGCGGGGGCGGTTCCGCCAGTCCCGGAGCGGCTCGCGATCGACCCGGCGACCGTGAGCACCGAACGCACCTCGCCGGTCAGGCGGGGGTCGACGCCTGCGTAGTCTGCGTCTGTCGGCTGGTCCAACTCGAGGCCGTTGGCCTCGCAGAACTGCACAAGTCGCCCGGTGATCTCGTGGGCCTCGCGGAACGGAACGTTCTGGCGCACGAGCCAGTCGGCAACATCGGTGGCGAGCGAATAACCCTGCGGCGCCAGCTCGGCCATCCGCACCTCGTCGAACGTCAACGTCGCGATCATGCCCGCAAAGGCCGGCAGCAGTAGCTCGAGAGTGGAGACCGAGTCGAAGACGGGCTCCTTGTCTTCCTGGAGGTCGCGGTTGTACGCGAGCGGCAGGCCTTTGAGCGTGGCGAGGAGTCCGGTCAGATTGCCGATCAGGCGGCCCGACTTGCCCCGCGCGAGTTCCGCGATATCGGGGTTCTTCTTCTGCGGCATGATCGACGATCCGGTCGAATAGGCGTCGGCGAGGCGCACGAAGCCGAACTCGCGGGTGGCCCAGAGGATGACGTCCTCGGCGAAGCGCGACAAGTCGATACCGAGTTGCGCGGCGATGTATGCAAACTCCGCGACGACATCGCGACTCGCGGTCGCGTCGATCGAGTTGGGCATCGGGGCGCCAAGACCGAGTTCGGATGCCACAGCGTCCGGATCGAGTCCGAGCGAGCCGCCCGCCAAAGCGCCCGCGCCGTATGGCGATGCGGTGGCACGCACGCGCCAATCGCAAATCCGCTGCAGGTCGCGGACGAGCGGCCAGGCGTGCGCGAGCAGGTGGTGCGCGAGCAGGATCGGCTGCGCGTGTTGCAGGTGCGTGCGACCGGGCATGACGGCATCCGGATGCGCGCTCGCTTGCCCGGCGATAGCGTCGATAAGCTGCACCGTCTGGCCCGCGATCGTCGCCGCGTGGTCCAGAAGGTAGAGCCGGATCAGCGTCGCGATCTGATCGTTCCGGCTGCGACCAGCGCGGAGCTTGCCGCCAAGCGCGGCTCCGACCTCGGCAACAAGCTCGCGCTCGAGGGCGAAGTGGACGTCCTCATCGGTCTCGCGCGGGGCGACGGATCCGTTGCGCACGCCGGCGTCGATCGCGTCAAGCCCGTCGATCATGCGCGCAAACTCGTCCGCATCGAGGAAGCCTGCCACCGCCAACGCACGTGCATGGGCCCGCGAGCCCACGAGATCATACCGCGCGAGCTGCCAATCGAAGTGGGTCGAACGGCTCAGGGCCACGAGCTCCGCCGCGGGACCGTCGGCGAAGCGCCCGCCCCAGAGGGAGCCGACTTCTTCCTCAGAATCAACCACGTTTCATTCCCCGATCTCGGCAGACTCGATCAGCGCTTCTCGACAGACCCGATCGGCGTTACTGCGCGAGATCGCGCTGGGCGCTGATCTTCGACGGCAACGACCAGATCTCGATAAAGCCCTTGGCCTGTGATTGGTCGAAGGTGTCGCCCGTGTCATAGGTTGCGAGATCGAAGTCGTACAAGCTCTTCGGGCTCTGCCGACCGGTGACGACCGCGCGGCCGCCTTGCAGGCTCATCCGGATGTCGCCAGACACCATCTTCTGCGTGTCGTCTATGAAAACATCGAGGCTGCGCTTGAGGCCCGAGTACCACAGGCCCTCATAGACCAGCGTCGACCATTCAGATTCCACGCCGCGCTTGAAGCGGTTCAGATCCCGCTCGAGGGTGAGGTTTTCGAGTTCCTCGTGGGCGGCGATCAGGGTCAGCGCGGCCGGGGCTTCGTACACCTCGCGGCTCTTGATGCCCACCAAGCGATCCTCGACGATGTCGATGCGCCCGATGCCGTGCTTGCCGGCCAATTGGTTTAACTGCTCGACCGCCTGCAACGGGGTAACCGACACGCCGTCGATCGCCGTCGGGATTCCCTCGGTGAAGGTGATGGTGACGTCATCGGCAGGGCCATCGTGATCCGGGTCCTGGGTGTACTCGTAGAGATCTTCGATGGGCGCATTCCACGGGTCCTCGAGGAAGCCAGTCTCGACCGCACGACCCCAGACGTTCTTGTCGATCGAGTACGGGTTCTTCTTGGACTGCTTAATCGGGAGGCCGTGCTCCTCGGCGTAGATGATCGCCTTGTCGCGGGTGAGCGCGAGGTCACGGATCGGCGCAATGGTCTTCAGCTCGGGCGCGAGTGCCGCGACAGCCGCCTCGAAGCGCACCTGGTCATTGCCCTTTCCTGTGCAACCGTGCGCGACCGAGTCAGCACCGAGTTCTCGGGCAACGCGGGCCAGGTGACGAGCGATAACGGGACGGCTGAGCGCCGAGACGAGCGGATAGCGCTTCTGGTAAAGAGCATTGGCCTTGAGGGCGGGCATCAGGAAATCGTTTGCGAACTCGTCCTTCGCGTCGACGACGATGGCCTCCACGGCGCCGCAGTCGAGGGCACGCTGACGGATGTCATCCATGTCTTCACCGCCCTGACCCACGTCGACCGCGAGGGCGACGACCTCTTTGCCGGTGGCATCCTTCAGCCAGCCGATGCCGACCGAGGTGTCGAGTCCACCGGAATAGGCGAGGACGACGCGTTCTGTCATGGGGGTGCTCTCCTTGATTTCGTGTTCAGTCTAGGGCTGGGGTTCAGGGCGCTCGGCTGGCGCGGGATAGGGTGG
>JAYTXO010000257.1:0-1780 GCA_043742905.1 Microbacteriaceae bacterium
AACGCCGTCGACACGATCCGTCGGCTCCTGCTCGAACATCCGGAACCGGTCACGCTGGTGGCTACCGGGCCCCTCACCAACATCGCCCTCCTGTTGGCGGCATACCCCGAGTTGATTCCGCAAATCCGCGAGATCGTGCTCATGGGAGGATCGACCGAGCGCGGGAACGACACGCCTTACGCTGAGTTCAACATCCGTGTCGATCCGGAAGCGGCCGACATGGTCTTCTCATCTGGTCTCCCGGTCACGATGTGCGGGCTCAACGTCACCCACCAAGCGCTCGCAACGCCCCAGGTGCTCGACCGCCTCCGCGGTCTGCACACACGGATGGGCGATCTCTGTGTCGAACTTCTGACGTTCTTCTCGGCGTCGTACCTGCGCACGTGGGGCTTCACTTCTCCGCCGCTACACGACCCGGTGGCGGTGGCCTGTGTCATCGACCGGACGCTGGTGGAGTGCGTTGCTGCCCCGGTCGTCGTTGAGACCGCGGGGACGCACACCCGGGGAGCGACCGTCGTGGACCTGCACCACCTGTCGGGCGAGGCGGATACGGCGTTGGTGGCGATGCGTCTCGATACGGCCCGGTTCTGGGACATCATGATCGAGGCGATCGCCAGCTATGAGTGACGTTGTTGTCGTCGGCAGCTTGAATGTCGACCTGACCATCGAGGTGCCGAGGGCTCCCACAGGCGGCCAAACGATGCTCGGGGGCGACGTGCGCCGAGGTCCCGGTGGGAAAGGCGCCAACCAGGCCGTGGCATGCGCGCGGCTTGGGCGCTCGGTGACCATGATCGGTGCCGTAGGAGCCGACGCGGATGGCGACTGGATGGTTGGTCTGTTGCGCGCCGAGGGCATCGAGACCGCGACGATCCGGCGCGTCGAGTTCCCCACAGGGCAGGCGATCGTCTTCGTCGAGCCCGACGGAGAGAGCACCATCGTCGTGAGCGCCGGGGCCAACGCTCGTCTCTCTTCGAGGGACCTCGATCCCGAGCGGGACGCGATCGCATCGGCCCGTTGCGTGCTCGCGCAGCAGGAGGTCGGTGTAGCCGTCGTGGAACGTGCCGCGCGACTCGCCCAAGGACTCTTCGTACTCAACCCGGCGCCGTCGCGCGCCGTTTCGCCCGGATTGCTGAGCCGAGTGGACGTACTCGTTCCGAACCGTGACGAGCTCGCGGGCTTGTGCGGGGTTGTGCCTTCCAGCGATCTGGACGCGATCGAGGCGATGGCGCGCTCCCTCAAGGGCCCAAAGGTCGTCGTCGTGACACTCGGATGGGAAGGCGCTCTCGTCGTGGAGCCGAACTCGTGCGTGCTCGTGCCGGCCCAGCAAGTCGTTGCGGTCGATGCGACGGCCGCCGGTGACACGTTCTGCGCGGCGCTCGTTGACGCGCTGCTCGACGATCTCTCGCCGGTGGAGGCAACGAAATGGGCGACGAAGGTCGCAGCGATCGCGGTCACTCGGCGCGGCGCCATGGACTCGATACCCCGGCGCTCCGAAGTGGCCGCACGGGGCTGATACCCAGCGACTGAATCCGGCTCGGTTCCCAGTCGAAGGCCGAGCCAACAAGGATGGCTGACGGATTCTCTTCATCGCGATCGGAGGGCATTACGTGCAGTGAACCCGGCTAGGCTTCATGGGCAAGCTGCAAGATCGGCGAGATCACCGAGACCTGTCCGCCTCTCACGCACTCCGGTAGACTGTCAGCACCCCAGACACCCGCCGCGACCTGCCGGAGAGAGCCGCATCGTGACCGTGAAGGAACTGCTTGCCTCCCTCGTCGCA
>JAYTXO010000258.1:0-2703 GCA_043742905.1 Microbacteriaceae bacterium
GTGACGACCTTCAACGAGCCTCCAGACGCGAGTGACACACTGATCGACTACAGGGCGCTCTACGAGGAGTCGCCGATCGGATACCAGTCGCTGGATGCCGACGGGCGCTTCTTGATCGTCAACCAAGCCTGGCTCGACACCCTTGGCTATTCCATGGGCGAGGTCATCGGCCACTGGTTCGGCGAGTTCCTCGCGCCGGAGTACGTCGAAACCTTCCGCGAGCGCTTCCCGCTCTTCAAGGCGCGTGGCTGGGTCCACAGCGAGTTCCAGATGATCCGCAAGGACGGGGCTCAGGTCTTCGTCGCATTCGAAGGCAAGGTCGGGCACGACGAGAATGGTGCGTTCAAGCAGACCCATTGCGTGGTCCAGGACGTCACCGAGGCGAAGAAGGCCGAGGCCGACCTTCGCGAGAGCGAGCGTCACCTTCGTCAGATGATCGAAGCGGCGCCGTTCCCCATCATGCTTCACGCTGAGGACGGCGAGGTCGTCCAGATCAATCAGGTGTGGGAGGAGCTCACCGGCTACTCGCGCAATGACATCCCCACCACGTCGGAGTGGACCCGGCGAGCGTATGGGACGCGCAGCCCGCTTGTGCAGGCGGACATCGACGGCCTCTATGATCTGAAGGGTCGCAAGGAGGAGGGCGAGCACACCATTCGGACCGCCTCTGGAGCCGATCGGGAGTGGGACTTCTGCTCGTCGCCGATGGGGCCGATGCCCGACGGCCGCCGCTTGGTCATGAGCATGGCCCGGGACGTGACGGACCGCAAGCTCGCCGAGGAAGCGACCCGTCAGCAGGCCTACACGCTGGCCGGGGTCAATGAGAGCCAGGCTACCCCGATCTTCTCGCTCGACCGCGACTACCGCTATACGAGCTTCAACTCCGCACACGCTGCTGTCATGAAGGCGCTCTGCGGTGTCGACATCGCTATCGGTGACAATAGCCAGAACCTGCAGACGGTCGATGAGGATCGGCGGGCCGCGAAGAAGAACTTGGATCGGGCCTTGGCCGGAGAATCCATGGTGGAAGAGGGCTTCTCCGGTGAGCTGGGTTCGAACCGGCGCTACTTCGAGGTCGTGCACAACCCGATTGTCGACGACAAGGGCGCCGTGGTGGGCGTCGCGGTGCTGGTGCGGGACATCACCGAGCGCAAGGCCATCGAGAAGGAGCGCGCAACGCGCGAGGTGCAGCTGGTGTCGCTTGTCGCGGCGCGTACCGAGGCGCTGAATCAGATGAACGAGGTTCTGGATTCCGCCAACGAGAAGCTGACCGCCGCCAACGAAGAGCTCACCTCCACCAATGCCGAGATAGCGTCCACCAATGACGAGTTGCGGGCGGCCAACGACGATCTGGAGCAGGCACGGAAGGCCATGGGAGCACTCAACATGGAGTTGGCGGAAGCCAATTCGGCCAAAAGCGCGTTCCTCGCCAACATGAGCCACGAGCTGCGGACACCGCTCAACTCGGTCATCGGGTACTCCGGGATCATGCTACAGGGCCTGGCGGGGACGCTGAACGACGAGCAAGCCAAGCAGCTTCGCATGATAAGCACGGCGGGGAAGCACCTCCTCGAGCTCATCAACGAGGTGCTCGATCTGGCCAAGATCGAAGCCGGTCAGATCACGATGAAGATGACGTCGCTCGACATCGAGGATCTTGTGCATTCGGTCGTCGATTACATGGCGCCTCTTGCCGAGGCCCGGGGGCTCGCTCTGACGGCGGAGGTTGCGGCCGACATCGGATACATGGTGTCCGACTACGTGAGGCTGGAGCAGATCCTGCTCAATCTCACAGGAAATGCCGTCAAGTTCACCGAGAGCGGTTCCATCCACCTGTATGCGAACCGTAGGGACGACACTATAGTGTTCTCCGTCCGCGACACCGGGAGCGGCATCTTGGCCGAGGACCTGCATCGCGTGTTCGAGGAGTTCTACCAGGTCGAGCGTAGCGATGTTGCGAAGTCCGAAGGTACCGGCTTGGGATTGTCAGTGTCCCTGCGTCTCGCGGAGGCTCTGGGCGGTTCGATAGAAGCGGAGAGCGAAGTGGGCCTAGGCTCCAACTTCACCGTGCGAATCCCTGCGCCACTGGCACGACCTTAGCTCCGGCGCCTGCCAACCCGTTCGATCCGCCCCAGGAGGCTGATGTGAGAGTCCGAAATGCAATCCTCGCGATGACCGCTGTGCTCGCCATCGCAGGCGTCTCAGGTTGTACGCCCGCATCCACGCCGACCGCGTCGACTCCCGCAACGCCACCCCCGGCCGCCGCACCCGCTCCCAAGACCGCGGCGCCCGCCTCTCCCGGCAAGACGGCCGATGTCACCGAGCTCAAGATCGAGGATGCGACCGTGGGCACGGGTGCGACGGCCAAGGCCGGGGACCTCGTGACCGTGGACTACACCGGCTGGCTCACGAACGGCACCAAGTTCGACTCGTCCATCGACGCCGGCAAGCCGTTCCAGTTCACTCTGGGCGGTGGCCAGGTCATCTCCGGATGGGACCAGGGAGTAGCCGGCATGAAGGTCGGCGGCGTGCGCAAGCTGACGATCCCGCCGGCGCTCGGCTATGGCGCTCAGGGGGCAGGCGGCGCGATCCCGCCGAATGCGACCCTCGTCTTCCAAGTCACGCTCATCAAGGTCAACTAGGAGGTCCCGCCGCGGTCAGCAGTTCGACCTCGATCGGCTCGCAGCGCTCGTTCGCGAAGTA
>JAYTXO010000259.1:0-6281 GCA_043742905.1 Microbacteriaceae bacterium
GGTGTGGTGCTCGCGATTGCCCGCCCGGACGTCCAGTTCGTGCTTGTGGAGCCTATGGAGCGCCGGGCGGATTGGTTACTGACTGAGTCTGCGCGGCTCGGCCTGGATAATGTGCGCGTGGAGCGCGCTCGTGCCGAGGACGCGTCGTTGGTTGAGCAGCTCGACCAAGTGACGGCCCGCGCTGTGTCCGCGCTGTCCAAGCTGATCCCGATTACCGGACCGCTGGTCAAGCCCGGTGGGGAAATGGTCTTCATGAAGGGCGCTCGGGTGGACGATGAAGTTGTTGCGGCGGCCAAGCAGATTCGTGCGGCAGGCCTTCGTGCGGTCGAGGTCCTCGTGCTCGGCGAGGGGATCGTCGCGGAAGCGACCCGGGTCTTTCGGGCTACAGTTGCCTGATCATCGGGATGCTGGAGCTGAGGGCGAACGTACCTCTTCGTCTTCGTCGCGAGGCCAGTCCTTGGTCACGTTTCGTGCCCCGGTCCGTCACGTAAAGCGTCAATGTTTCACGTGAAACATTCGAGAGGGATTCCGCTCCAGTGAGCACCGAGAACCGTTACGAAGAGACGCCCCTCGCCCGAGAGATCGCAGACCTAGCGCGCCGTCGCGTGGCCCTCGCTGAGCAAGAGTTGCCGCTCCCCGATCGCACGCGCATCTTTACGGTTGCCAATCAGAAGGGTGGCGTCGGCAAGACCACGACCACCGTCAACCTGGCGGCCGCCCTGGCTCAAGCCGGTGCGCGTGTTCTGGTGATCGACCTCGATCCGCAAGGTAACGCCTCGACCGCTCTCGGCGTCGATCACCGCGCCGAGACCCCCAGCGTGTACGACGTGCTGATCAACGACGTCGACATGGCGGATGTCGTGCAGCACAGCCCGGAGTTCGAGGGCCTCGCCTGCATCCCGGCCACCATCCACCTCGCCGGCGCCGAGATCGAGCTCGTCTCGCTTGTCGCGCGCGAACAGCGACTACGCGGCGCCCTTCAGCAGTTTCTCGCCGTCCAACCATTCCATTACGTGTTCATCGACTGCCCGCCCTCACTCGGCCTGCTCACGATTAACGCGTTTGTGGCCGCCCGCGAAGTGCTCATCCCGATCCAGTGCGAGTACTACGCACTCGAGGGGCTCAGCCAACTGCTAAGCAACATCAAGTTGATCGAGCGCCACTTGAATCCCGACCTGGCGGTCTCGACGATTCTGCTCACCATGTATGACTCGCGCACTAATCTCGCGAACCAGGTTGTCAAGGAGGTCCGCGAGCATTTCCCCAGGGAGACGCTGCACGCCCTGATCCCGCGCTCGGTGCGGATTTCCGAGGCCCCCAGTTACGGCCAGAGCGTCATCAGCTATGACGGCAACTCACCGGGCTCACTCTCGTACCGCGAGGCCGCGTCCGAGATTGCGAAACGCGGTGAGCCGGCGAAGATTACCGAACCAGCAACCCCCCCGGCGGCCGCCCCCGCCGCTCAGGCCGTCCACCCCGGTACCCCGACCAGCCCATACGGAGAACACTGATGGCCACCGCACCCAAGCGCACCGGACTCGGTCGCGGAATCGGGGCCCTGATCCCCACCGCAGAGGCGGCCGGCCGGCCGGTCGACGTCTTCTTCCCTGCCCGCGAGGGCGACGGGCACCCCTCGGGGCCCAGCGAGGGCCTGGTCGCGGTGCCGGGCGCCCGTCTCGCCAACCTCTCGCCGAATGACATCGTCCCGAACCCGCAACAGCCACGCCGCGAATTCCGGGACGAGGAACTTCGCGAGCTGACAATCTCGGTGCGTGAGTTCGGGGTGCTGCAGCCGATCGTGGTGCGCCCTCGTGCCGGGGTATCGGCGGGCGAGCCGCAGTACGAGCTCATCATGGGCGAGCGCCGACTGCGCGCGAGCAAGGCGGCAGGCCTGACGAGCATCCCGGCTGTAGTCCGAAACACCGCGGACGACGTCATGCTGCGTGATGCACTCCTCGAGAATCTCCATCGCGCCGAGCTGAATCCTCTGGAAGAGGCCTCCGCATACCAGCAGTTGCTCGCCGACTTCGGCATCACCCAAGAGCAGCTGGCCGAACGCATCGGTCGTTCGCGTCCGCAGATCGCCAACACGATCCGTCTGCTGCGCCTCCCGGAGGCCATCCAACGCCGCGTGGCGTCCGGCGTCTTGACCGCTGGGCACGCACGCGCGATTCTTTCCGTCGGCGACGCGCCAGCCATGGAGCGTCTCGCCGACAAGATCGTCAACGAGGACCTTTCGGTACGCGCGGCGGAAGCGGCGGCCGGACTGGTGTCACCGCCCAAGCCCAGGGCGGCGAAACCCACCGCGGGAGGCCGTCAGCACCACCTGGACGAGCTGGCGCAGCGTCTGGGAGATCGCCTCGACACTCGCGTCAAAATCGCCCTGGGGGCCAGCAAGGGTACTATCACCATCGATTTTGCGACGGTGGGCGACCTGAACCGGATCATGGGCGAGTTGGGCGTCGAGAAGGAACTCGGTTCGCGCTAGCGAGCCAACCCCGCTGGTTCGGGGGTCGCCGTACATTTTCTCCGGAGAAATCGGGGAACTCCCGTGCGATTACGGGGCCGAGTGGTTTCCTGAGGAGAGATCCTCCGGAGAAAATCGGCCGGCTATTCAGCGCCGGTCGTCGCGGATCGCGGCCTCGGCCAACGCTTGATACACCCAGCCGAGATCGTGACCGGCCGCCTCGAGAGCCTGCGGGAGTAGCGACGTCGCGGTGAGGCCTGGCAGCACGTTCGCCTCGAGGAACCAGGGGGTCCCCGCTCCGTCCACGATGAGGTCGACGCGCGAGAGGTGGCGGAGCCCAAGCGCGCGGTGGGCGGCGAGTGCGGCCTCGGCCGCGGCATCCGCCCACTCGGCCGGGATGCGCGCGGGCACGTAGAAGCGCGTTTCGCCGGCGTTGTAGCGCGCCTCGAAGCTGTACACGCCCGAGAGCGGCTCGATCTCGACGGCCGGGAGGGCAACCGGACCGTCGCCAGTGTCGATGATGCCGACCGCAATCTCGGTGCCGGTGATGCGCTGCTCGACGAGTGCGACATCCCAGTAGCTGTAGGCGTCGACCATGGCGCGGGGCAGGTTGGCGCGGTTCTCGACGATGGTCACGCCCTGAGCCGAACCGCCCTGCGCGGGCTTGACCACCAGCGGGACGGGGAGCTCGTCGGCGATCGCCTCGAAGATCGCATCGGCGCCCAGCTCGCGGAAGGCATCGCGGGGCAACGTGATCGAGCGCGGGGTGGCGACTCCGGCGCGCGACACGATGATCTTGGCGGTCGGCTTGTCCCAGGCCAGGCGGGCGGCATCTGAGCGCGAACCGACGAAGGGGATGCCGAGGAACTCGAGAAGCCCGCGCAGCGCGCCGTCCTCGCCCGATGCCCCGTGCAGAGCGGGCCAGATCACGTCGGGGCGGTCGGCGCGAAGCCCGGCGAGCAGTCCCGCATCCGGATCCCTCATGTCCACCTTGAGGCCGTGCTCAGCCAGGCTGTCAGCCACCCGGCGCCCGGAGCGGAGGGAGACGTCGCGTTCGTGTGAGATCCCCCCGGAGAGCACAACGACGCGCCTGAGCTGCTCGTTCATGCGCGTCAGCCGACGCTCGGCGGCAGGACGCCCTGGCGCTGCGGGGGTTGCACGGCGAGCGGACCGGTCTGCGCGAACTGGTCGAGCAGGGTCATCTCGCCATTGATGACGATCGCGAGGCGACGGATCCCTTCGCGGATGAAGTCGGGGGCCGGATAGCAGAACGACAGACGCATGGCGTTGCGGCCGCCGCCGTCCGCGTAGAACGCTGTCCCTGGGGTGTAAGCGACGAGCTCTTTCACGGCGCGAGGCAGCATCGCCTTGGAATCCATGTGGTTAGGCAAGGTCAACCAGACGTAGAAGCCGCCGGCCGGGACGGTCCACGACAGGGTCGGCAGCTGCTCGTGAAGCGCGCCGAGCATGGCGTCCCGGCGTTCTCGGTAGACACCACGGAAGGTGTCGATCTGGCCCTTCCAATCGGCGCTGGAGAGGTATTCCGAGATCACCGTCTGCGAGAACGAGCTCGGCGAGAGCACCGCCGCCTCATTCGCTAAAATGAGTTTTTCTCTGATGGCATGGGGGGCGACGGCCCACCCGACGCGGAGGCCCGGGGCGAGAGTCTTCGAGAATGTACCGAGGTAAATTACGCCCGCCTCGTCGACAGAGCGCATCGCTTGCGGCGGCGCCTGATCGAAGTAGAGCAGGCCATACGGGTTGTCCTCGACCACGAGGATGTCATTCTCGCGCGCGATCTCGAGCACTTCCATACGGCGTTCCCAGCTGAGGGTGACGCCCATCGGGTTCTGGAACGAGGGGACTGTGTAGAGGAACTTGATCGTGCGCCCCTGCTCGCGCAAGCCCGCGATCGTGTCGCGCAGCGACTGCGGGATGAGGCCGAGATCGTCCATTTCGACGTGGGCGACGTCCGCCTGGAAGCTCCGGAACACCACGAGCGCCGTGACGTAGCTCGGACCCTCGGCGATCACGACGTCACCCGGATCGAGGAAGAGTTTCGAGACGAGCTCCAGGGCGTGCTGGGAGCCGGTGGTGACCACCACGTCGTCGACGGAGGCGCGGATGCCTTCCAGCGCCATGACATCCAG
This sequence comes from Microbacteriaceae bacterium, assembly GCA_043742905.1. GTDB lineage: Bacteria > Actinomycetota > Actinomycetes > Actinomycetales > Microbacteriaceae > Lysinimonas. Next base: position 4,618 of record JAYTXO010000259.1, read on the forward strand.
GATCTGTTCGCGCAGCTTGGCCGAGCCTTGCCCCGAGCCGTACTGGAGCGCCACGGCACCCTGATTGCGCACCGCCCGCTCGACAGCGGTCATGACGAGCTCCTGCGGGAGGGCCGAGACGAACGGCATCCCACCGGCCAGCGAGACCACCTCCGGGCGGCTGGCAACGGCGAAGAGCGCGCGTACCTCGGATGCGCTGAGCCCCGCGGTCCGCTCAGCGTAATGCGAGTACCACGGGTCGAGGTTGTTCCCCTGTGACTTGTCCATGCCCCTCCGATTATCGGATATCGGTCTAGGGTATCGGGACAGACAGCAAGGACCCCTCCCCGTGAACGGGGAGGGGTCCGCTGAGTCGCGATTGGCCCTACGCCAAGAACTCCGCCAGGTCGGCCTCGAGGGCCGGCTTCGGCTTAGCGCCGATAACGGTCTTGACGACCTCGCCGCCGCGGTAGATCTTCATTGCAGGGATCGAAGTGATCCCGTACTTCATGGCCGTCTCAGGGTTGTCGTCGACGTTCAGTTTGACGATCGAGAGCTTGTCGGAGTGCTCGGCTGCGATCTGGTCGAGGATCGGCCCAACGGCGCGACACGGGCCGCACCACTCCGCCCAGAAGTCGACCATGATCGTCTTCTCAGAGTCGAGCACCTCGCTCTGGAACGTGGCGTCGGTCACATCTTTGGTAGCGGACATTGTTTTCCTTCTTTCCTTGAGTGACAGATGGGTGGAACTAGACCGCCGCGGTTGCGGCGGCGGGGGTCTCGGCCAATGAGAGCAGCGCCGGGTCCAACTCGGCGAGGTACTTCTCGGCGTCAAGCGCGGCAACGGTGCCTGAACCGGCGGCCGTGATGGCCTGCTTGTAGGTGGGGTCAACGACGTCGCCGGCGGCGAACACGCCCGCGATATTGGTACGCGAGCTGCGTCCGTCGACTGTGATGGTCCCTTCCCGGGCTAGCTCAAGCTGACCGTGGATGAGGTGAGTGCGCGGGTCGGAACCGATCGCCACGAAAATCCCGGTCACGTCAAGGGTCTTCTCCTCACCGGTTTCGGTGTCGAGTAGACCGATGCCGGAGACTTTTTCATCGCCGTAGATGTGCGCGACCTCTTCGTTCCAGAGAAACTGAATCTTGGGGTCGGCAAACGCGCGGTCCTGCAACGCGGCCGAGGCGCGCAGCTTGTCGCGTCGGTGCACGAGGTACACCGTTTCGGCGAAGCGGGTGAGGAAGGTGGCCTCCTCGAGCGCGGAATCACCGCCGCCGATCACCGCGACCTTCTGCCGCTTGAAGAAGGCACCGTCACAGGTGGCGCACCAGGAGACGCCGTAGCCCGACAGGCGCGTTTCGTCGTCGAGCCCGAGCTTGCGGTACGCAGAACCGGTCGCGTAGATGATCGTGAGCGCCTCGTGCACATCGCCGTTGCCCAGCGTGACGCGCTTGACGTCGCCCTCGAGCTCCAGCTTGGTGACGTCGTCGTAGACGATCTCGGCCCCGAACTTCTCGGCCTGCTCCTGCATCTTGACCATGAGATCCGGCCCCATGACGCCGTCGGGGAAGCCGGGGAAGTTTTCGACCTCGGTCGTCTTCATCAGCTCACCGCCGAACTCCACGGAACTCGCGATGACGAGCGGGTTCAGGTTCGCGCGGGCGGCGTAGATGGCGGCGGTGTA
>JAYTXO010000260.1:0-3637 GCA_043742905.1 Microbacteriaceae bacterium
TGATCTACCTGGGGCCGATCCTATACCTGGTGTTTCTCGCCTTCGCGGCGCTCCGCAGTTCGGCGTCGCTCGCCGACCGCTTGCGTTTCATGGCCGCCATCGCGGTCATGCACTTCAGCTGGGGGACCGGATTTCTTCGTGGCCTGGTCCGCGGGGCCGGCAGCGCGGTCGACACCTCGCGCACCGAGTCCTAGCAGCGTCACGCCTCAGCCGAGCCAGCCTTCCGCGAGCAGGCGGCGCACGACGCGGTCTCCGGCGGAGCCGTCGTCGCGCGGGGTGAAGCGGGAGCGCCAGGCGGCGCGACGGTCCGCATAATCGGGGGCGCCAGCATCTGCGTCGAGGATCGCGTCACGGAGACCCTCGCGGGTGTGCACGACCGGCCCGGGCGCCTCGGTAATCATGTCGAAGTAGAAGCCGCGCAGGTCGGTACTGTAATGCGCCAGGTCGGGGGTGAAGAAGACCATCGGACGCCCGGTTGCGGCGAAGTCGAACATCGCCGAGGAGTAGTCGGTCACGAACACGTCTGCGAGCAGGAGAAGGCCAGCCATGCTCGGGTAGCTGGTGACGTCGATCAGGCGATCGGCCGATAGGTCCTGGCCGTACGGCAGTGTGCGGGAGTGTCCGCGCACCAGCAGAACACGATTCGGCCCGAGCGAGCCGGCGAGACTCGCCAGGTCAACGTAGTCAACCATCTCGGTGCGATCGTCACGCCAGGTCGGTGCGTAGAGCACGACCCGCACATCGTCGGCCAGCCCAAGGTCGCGGCGCACGGCGGCGATGTGCGAGGCATCCGCGAACACGTCATTTCGGGGGTAGCCCTCCTCCCAGATCGGGCCGCGCATCGCGTACGCCGAGCGGAAGATCTTGACGCTGTAGGGGTTCTGGGCGAGTAGCGCGTCCCAGCGGCGGCTTTCGCGGGTGATCGCGATGCGCGTGCGCAGCCCCGGATCACGGTCGAGTGCGAGGCGCTTGAGCATCGTTCCGTGCCAGGTCTGCAGCACCTTCTGATGCGGTCGCCGTCGAAATCGCTTGCGGAGCCAGTCGTTCACGACGAGCGTGCGGGCGGCGGCGCGTACCCGCCACCATTCGCGGCTGCCCTGGATGATCCGGATACCGCCCTCCGGCACCGCGATTGACCCGTCAACGACGCTCCAATAACGTGCCGTCTTGGGCCGGATCCCGGCCAGCGCCCGGTCGATGCCCTCCGGGTTGTCCGACGCTGACTGGCCGTAGAAGCTCTCGAAGAACACCGCGTCCTCGGGCGTCGGGCGGCTCCGCCGGTACGCGCGCTCGAGTCGATTCTGGGCCGCGGGGCCGCGCTCGTCGTCTGCGAGCGGTGCCGAAACCCTGAGCACCAGTCCACCGTCCGTGGCCAGCAGTCTGGCCCGGAACAGCGGATGCCGCAGCTCCCCGGGTAACTCGCACGTGACCTCCAGGCGCGCTGAGCCCGCGCTCCGAGTTGCGTCGCTCGGGGCGGACCCGGTCGGGGCGGCGGCGAGCGTGAGCCGGTAGTCGCCAGATGGCATCGCCAGCTCGGGTATTCCCCAGTGCGGGGAGAGCATCCGGAAGCTCGCGGACAGGCCGCCGTCGCGCTCTGTGACTGTGCCGAGACACTGTGCGCGCCGGCCGTCGAACCTCATCGCGAGGCTGCCCGGAAGGCTGCCCGCAACCCCACCTGCGTCCGTCTCGAGCTCGACTGTGAGGGTGGGGGAGTCCCCCAACTCGACGTGCAGGCCGGTCACCCGCGAGCGAATTGTCGTCGGCATCGTGACCTCGGCCACCGTCAGCCCCAGCGCGTTCGCGACCCCGCTGCGCCGCAGTATCTCGGCGAGCACGCGCTCCGTCGCTCGGCCGTCGAGCAGGTCGAAGTCCTCCCCCCGTAGCCAGGCAACGTGTGCGGCGTTCTCGGCCGCGGTCGAGCCACCCACGGCGATCTCGTCGAGGGCCCACAGCACATGTGACCAGGTGCCCACCTGGCGACCGCCGGTGAAGGAGCGGTACGGCACGTAGAGTCCGCGAGTCTTCGTGTAGTGCTCCAGGTCGGGCGCGAGGAACACGATCGGGCCGCCGACCAGGCTGTAGTCGTAGGCGATCGAGGAGTAGTCCGTCACGAGAGCATCGACGGCGGGGAGCACCGGGGTGATTTCGGCGAGGACGTCAGCGCCGAGCATCCGGATGCGGTCTGAGCTCGCGGGACCGCCAACGTAGTCGCCCCGACCGAGCGGGTGTGTGCGCAGCAGCAGCAGGGAGTCCGTGCGTGCCAGCCAGGCGGCGATCGCGCCCCAGTCGCTCGGGCTCGGGACCCCGGGGTCAGGCGCGCCGTCACGCCAGGTCGGGGCGGAGAGCACGATTCGCGCGCCCGGTGGCAGCTCGCCAACCGCGGACGTGAGCAGCGCGCGCGCCGTCTCGCGCCGCGATTCCGACGTGCCGCTGAGCAGCACGTCGTCGCGTGGGTCGCCGGTGACCACCACGCGCGAGGCGGGCAACCCGAAGGCGCTGACGATACGCGGGGCGACCAGCGCCGAGGAGACCGGGAACAGCGAGATGCCTTGACCTGCGAAACGGTAGGCCCGGGAGAGGATGGCGCGCACGAGGTGGTGGTTCGGCAGGAATGAGACTCGCAGCGTGGCGGGCGAGTCGAGGTGCAGCTTCTTGAGGGGGATGCCGTGCCACAGCTGCACCACGAATCCACCTCGAGTGCCGAAACGGTTCACGTCGCCGAACCCGTGGGTGACTACGAGCACGCGTGCACGCAGCGTGAGACGGAAGCCGCGCCATCCGGATCGCCGCTCGGCATCGAGCCCGAGGGCGCGCGCGGCGTCGAGCTCGACGGCGGACCCGGCGAGCCAGACCAGCCGCACCGAGGCGGGCAGCGTGGCACGGGCACACCGGTAGAGCGGCAGCGCCCCCTCGCCGACGCCGATCCCGGAACCGAACACCCAGAGTCGGGGCGTGCGGCGGACCACGAGCGTCGCGAGGGCTCCGAGCGCGTAGAGCAGTAGGCGCAACACCTTGAGCGCATTGCCTGATCCGAATGTGAAGCTCGCCATGATCTCAGGCGATTCTGGCACGACGGACCGATGTCGGGTGTGCCCGGTGAGCGGAGGTGGACCCCACCGGCAATCGTCTACGCACCGAAACCGCGGATCACGACTCACCCCATGGCGCCGGATCTCGACGACAGTGGGCCGATCTATTCGGGGCGGCGGTCCTCCGGCTCCACCGGTGTGGTTGCCGCTTTCGCGGCCCGACGCCGCCCGGCACGCAGGATCGGCAGCGCAGGCAACACCCGCGTGATGTGGCGGGCGAGTTCGCGCGGCGCCCTCGGCACGCCTGCCCCCGGAGCACGCGGCGCCCTCGGCACTTTGACCACGAGTTCCAGTGCCGCGGGGAAGGTTGCGGGCGGCGGCCCGAATGCGCTGCGCGCCGAGTTGATGATCTTGCGCCCGAGCAGGTGGTTGCCAGCCCCTCCGACGACGGCCCCGATTCCGAACGGGATGGCGCGCCCGATCACGGAGGTGCCCTGCGTGACCGCGAAGCGCTTCAGGAAGGCAGAGCGGATGCGGTCAGCGACCGGCCCGAACGCGGCTCGAGGCAAACCCTTGGTGACGAACTCGCCCCAATATGCCGTGCGACC
>JAYTXO010000261.1:0-1653 GCA_043742905.1 Microbacteriaceae bacterium
TCGGCGATGGACTGAGCACCACCAATCTCGCCGGGCGTACCCTCACCGACCTCATTCTGCGGCGGGATACCGCGATCTCGCGGCTGCCATGGGTGAACCACCGTTCGCCGCTCTGGGAGCCCGAGCCGCTACGTTTCATCGGGGCTAATCTCGGTACGACCGCAATGGCCATCGCGGATGCCGAAGAGCGACTGACCGGTCGCGCATCTCTCGCCGCCCGGCTGATGGCGCCGCTCACCGGGCACTAAAAGCCCGCGTGCCCTCACCGGGCACTAGAAACCCGCGTGCCCTCACCGGGCACTGACCCCTGCGCGAAGCGCTGGTACGCTTTTCTTCACCAAGCCGAGGCGCCGTGCCAAGCGGGCGATCGGGGGATCATGACGCTGTTCGATCAGGACAGCTACGACCTGCCCTCCAATCCGCGGCGGCGGTCACGACTCGCCCGGGTGATTCCCACGGCGCTCGCGCTGGTGCTCGTCGCCGCGGGGGTGCTCGCCTTCCTCGGGTTTCAACGCCTCGTCGACCAGTACACGGTCTGGACTTTTCGCCCTTCAGAGGCGGTATCCTCCCTCATCGCGTCATCCCAGTTGACCGACGAAGGCCGTTTCATTTTCCTGGCGAGCAAACCGGTGATCGAATCGTCAACCGTCTTCGCGTCGAGTTGTGCGAGCAACCAGGAGGGCAGTGGGATCCTCGGCTGTTACCTGCCACGGGACCGGTCGATCCACCTCTTCGCGGTAACCGAACCCCGACTTGCCGGCCTGACCGATGTCGTGGCCGCGCACGAGATGCTTCATGCCGCCTGGGATCGCTTCTCCACTGCCGAACAGCAACTGCTCGTTCCCCTTCTTGAGCGGGAGGCGTCGAAACTTCAAGGAGACCCCGCGTTCCAGGCGCGCCTCGACTACTACGCGAAGAACGAACCGGGCCAACGCGACAACGAACTGCACTCGATAATCGGCACCGAGATCGCCTCGATCTCACCCGAGCTCGAGGCCCACTACGCGAAATGGCTCGGCAACCGCCGGACCCTTGTGCAGCTGCAGGGCAAGACCAATGCGGTCTTCACCGACCTCGAAAAGCGCTCAGCCGAGCTGTCGGCATCGATGGATGCTCTCCGGGCCGCGATCAGTGACGAGTACGCCTCGTACACGAGCGGCTATGCTCAGCTGAATGCAGACATCCGTCGGTTCAATGCGCGCACCGACTTCACGTCGAAGCGCCAGGCTGACGTGGTCAAGAGCGCCCTTGAGACACGACGCACCTCCCTCGACGCTCGATATGCCGACATCCTGGCGAAAACAGCCGAGTACAACGCGGACCTCGCCGAGATGAAAATCCTCTCGGCGCAGACTGACGGACTCAACATTGCTCTCAACCACGGCCCGGCCGTCACCAGCATCCCAACTCCAGCCCCCGCGACGGGCGGTGGCTAGCAGGACTTGCCGGTCATCAGCTTCGATGCGACACGCTCTTCCTTGCTCAGCACCGCCTGCGTCAGGCACCCCGCCAGGAGGAAACGAACGCGACTGCGAGCGTAATCGGTTGAGTATCGGTCATCGCCCGGATATGCCCGGAGAGCTCGAACCACAGGTTTGCAGGCAGGCACGTTTGCACGCTTGGAATGCCCGCCAGGTTCTGACGCAGCATTCC
>JAYTXO010000262.1:0-3260 GCA_043742905.1 Microbacteriaceae bacterium
GTCGCGGCCTATGACGCCGGGATCGTTCCCCTGATCGTCATTACGAAGACCGACCTGCGGGACCCCAGCGAGTTCCTGGCGAACTTCGTGGGGCTTGACATCCCCGTGATTCGCAGCGCCGAAGGTGCCTTCCCCCTCGACGAGCTCGCGCCCGCGCTGGCCGGACACACCACCGTCGCGGTCGGACATTCCGGCGTCGGCAAGTCGACGCTCGTCAACGCGCTCGTGCCCGGCACGGATCGCGCGGTCGGCATCGTAAACGCCGTCACCGGACGAGGACGGCACACCTCGTCCTCGACCGTGTCGCTGCGCGTTCCGAGCGGCGGCTGGATCATCGACACCCCGGGCGTTCGCTCCTTCGGCCTCGGTCACGTGAATACCGTCAACATCCTGAAGTCGTTCTCTGACCTGCTGGAGGTGGCCGCCTACTGCCCGCGTGGCTGTACGCACCTGCCCGACGCCCCCGACTGCGCGCTCAACGAGGCAGTCACCGACGGCCGGCTGCCCGCCGAACGCGTCGACTCCCTGCAGCGTCTGCTGACTAGCCTGAAGTCGTGACCGACTTATCAGGCGCCGACTTCTCAGGCGCCGACTTCTCAGTGACCGACGACCTCGCCGTCGCGCTCACCCTCGCGGGCGAGGCCGACCTGATCGCAATGGACCGCTATCAGGCCCAGGATCTCGACATCCAACTCAAACCGGATCGCACCCAGGTGACCGACGGCGACCAGCGGGTTGAGCGGATGATCCGCTCGCGCCTCGCGGCCGCTCGCCCGGGCGACTCCGTCTTCGGCGAAGAGTTCGGTACGACCGGGCAGTCCGCGCGGCAGTGGATCGTCGACCCGATCGACGGCACATCGAACTTCGTGCGCGGCGTGCCGATCTGGGGCCTGCTGCTCGCCCTCGTGGTCGACGGGGTCCCGCAGCTCGGCGTCGTCAGCGCCCCTGCCCTCGGCCGTCGCTGGTGGGGCGCGACCGGTCGCGGCGCGTGGATGCAGCAGGACGACGGCGAACCCCGACGGCTCTCCGTCAGCCGAGTGGACAAGCTCGCCGACGCCTCGCTCAGCTACAACAGCATCAAGCATTGGGATCAGGCGGGGCGCCTGGACAACCTGATCACGCTCACGCGAGCCGTCGGCCGCGCGCGCGCATACGGAGACCTCTGGCCGTACATGCTTCTCGCCGAAGGTGCCGTGGATGTCGTCGGCGAGTACGACCTGAAGCCATGGGACATCGCCGCGCTGGTGCCGGTCGTGCGCGAAGCAGGCGGAACCTTCACTTCGATGGAGGGCGGTGACCCGATGTCGACGGACGGTGTGCTCGCGACGAATGGCCTTGTCCATCGGGCGGTAATCGACGCGCTTAGCTAGTATCTGCCCATGACGACGACCACCTCCTCCTTCACCTGGAACCGCACCATTGCCGTTGCCGCGATCGTGGCGGCCGCGATGGTGCTTTCCGGATGCAGCCTGATGGGTCAGCTCAGTAACACCACCAAGCGCGACGCGAGCGGCACTCCGACCGCCGCCAACAGCAACGCCAACGTGTTCAGCATCAAGGTGGGCGACTGCCTCAACGATGCCACCGCCACCGGCACCGTCACCACGGCCCCGGTTGTGCCCTGCAGCGAACCGCACGATTCCGAGGCGTACAAGAGCGTCGAGATGAGCGGGAGCGCGTTCCCCGGCGCGGATGCCGTCACCTCTCAGGCGAACGAGGCGTGCGCCGCGGCGTTCCCCGACTTCATCGGCACCCCGTACGACAACTCCAACCTCAGCATCTCGTACTACTTCCCGACCAAAGAGAGCTGGGTGAACGGCGACCGCCAGATTCTCTGCACCGCCTTTGATGACGGAGTGAAGACCACCGGCACGCTGAAGAACGCGCAGCGGTGAATCACTGTTGGCGCGAAATTGCGCGTCGCCGACCAACATGACGGTTTGCGCGGCGCCGGGTAACAGGCGACGGCTTCAGCCCACCGGGTCGGCGTGCGACTCCAGGAACTCGTAGAGTTCGCGATCATCAACGCCCGGGAAGGTGCCAGAGGGCAGCGGCGAGAAGATGTTCGCGTGGACTTTCGCGCTTGTCCATGCTTGGCCGGCCCAGTGTTCGGCCAAGTCGGCTGGCGGGCGACGGCAGCACGAGGCATCCGGACACCGTGACAGTTCCCGTCGGGTCGTCTCGCGTCCGCGGAACCACTTGGCGTCATCAAACGGCACGCCGATGGTGATCGAGAACTCGTCGTCCACCGTGGACCCGGTCTGCGTTGACTCAAAGAAAGTGCCGCGCGGGGTGTCGGTGTACTGGTAGAACTCGGTTGTGCGGTTGGTGCGCGCGAAGGCCTGGCGGGCGCTCCAGTTGCGGCAGACGATCTCTCCCTCAATCGAGCCGGTCACGTCGACCGGCAGGGGGAGGCTGTCGTTCTCGTAAGCCTTGCTGATGCCGCCGTCGCCGCCGACCCGCAGGAAATGCGTCGTGATGCCGAGATAGGCGGTCGCGAGGTTCGTGAAGCGCAGCGCGGCGGCCTCATGGGTGACGCCGAACGCATCGCGGAAGTCCTCAACGGCGATGTTGCGCTCGGTCTTCGCAGTCGAGAGAAAATCCACGGACTGCTCACGTGGCATCAGGGTGGCGGCCGCGAAATAGTTGATCTGCACGCGCTGCTGCAGGAACTCGGCGTAGCTCGACGGCGCCGTGTGCTCCAGCAGCCGGTGCGCGATCGCCTGCAGAGCCATCGAGCGCAGCCCGTGACCGCCCGGAATGGATGCCGGAGGCAGATAGATCCGCCCGTTGGCGAAGTCGGTCACCGAGCGGGCCGAGTGCGGGAGATCCGCCACGTAGACCAGTTCAAAGCCAAGGCGTTCCGCCATCCGGCCGACGCTGCGATGGGTGAGCGCGCCGCTGACGTGACCGACCGCGTTGACCTCGCGCTGCGCGAGTTCCTCGATGTCGGCCAGGTGGTTGTCTCCGGTGCGCATGAGGGCGCGGAGTTCGGTGTTTGCGCGGCGGGCCTCCTCCGGGGTGGCGATCGCCTCGCGGGCTCGTCGCGCGAGTTCGCGATGCAGGCCGACGATGGCGCGGAGCGTGTCATCCGTCATCGTCTTGCCTGCCCGGAGCGCTGGCAACCCGAGACCCGCGTAAAGAGGACTGGCCTGCACGCGCTCGAACTCGATCTCGAGGGCGGCGCGTTCGGTGGGCGCACTGCTCTCGAGCAACTCGGCGATTTGGATACCGAGGCGCTCCGCGATCGCGCTCAGAAG
>JAYTXO010000263.1:0-7018 GCA_043742905.1 Microbacteriaceae bacterium
GCGAGCGTGATGACCGTAGCGGGCAGCCCGTAGCCGGGCGAGTGACCCCCGGTGGCGATGTCAATCGGGCCGTTTGGTTCGAGCAGGACGCGCCAGGCGTATGCCTTGACCAGATAGCTGGCCCAGAGTGGCGTCGTCACGGCGACCAAGAAAAAGGCGCGGGTGCGCGGCCGGGCGATCTTGGCCATGTAGAACGCCATCGGAAAGGCGACGACCGCGTCGATCAGTGTCACTGCGAGCGCCACCACGATGGTTCGGACCGTCACCTCGCGGTAGAGCGGATCGGTGGCCACCGAGATCAGGTTGCCCAACTGGAAGTCCGCCACCACCCGCCCGGTGAAGCCGTCGACGCTCCAAAACGCCGTGAACAGCAGAACGACGATCGACCCGAGGTACGCGACGACGAGCCAGAGGAGCGGCGGGGTCAGGAGCAACCCCAGCCGCGTCCTCGGCCGCGTCGCGAAGAACGCCGAGACGGGTCCCCGGCGCGCTACCCCTTGATCTGCTGCCACTTGGTCGTCCACTCGGAGTACGCCGTGCAGTCGGTCTTGCCGCTGCCGTCGACGCACGTCGTCTGCGGGGTCGTCCAGTAGTGGATCTTGTCCGCGTAGGCCGCGTCGGTCGCGTGGTACGTGTCGCAGAAGGTGGCGTCCGTGGTCTTCGCACACGCGAGCGTCTGCGCCGGAGCCTCGCCGAACCACTCGGCGACCTGAGCGTTGACCTTGTCTGACGTGATCCAGTTCATCCACTCATACATGCAGTTCGGGTGCTTAGCCTTGGCCGCGACCATCCAAGTGTCTGACCAGCCCGTCACGCCCTCCTTGGGAACGACCGTGTTCACCGCGACCTTGCCGTCGGAGCCGACCAGGTTTGCGATGACCTGCCAGGCAGTGCCGATCACGGAGCTGCCTGACTCGAAAGCCTGGACCTCCTTGGTGTAGTCGCTCCAGTACTCCCCGACATTCGCGTTCTGCTTCTTCAGCAGGCCGACTGCGGCGGTCAGCTGCTTCTCGGTGAGCGAGTACGGGTCGGTGATGCCGAGCGACGGATCCTTCGACTTCAGGTACAGCGCCGCGTCGGCGATGTAGATCGGTGAGTCGTAGGCGGTCACCTTGCCGGCGTATGGCGATGAGCCATCGAACACGGCCGACCAGGAGTCCGGTGCGGTCGTGACGACGGCCGGGTTGTACATCAGCACGTTCGCACCCCAGCCGTGCGGGATGCCGTACATCTTGCCGTTGGCCGAGTTCCAGGCCTTCAGCTTGAGAAAGTCGGAGATCGTGGCGTAGTTGGGCACCAGCGAGGTGTTCACGGGAGCGACGTCGCCGCCATAAATCAACCGGAGGGTGGCGTCACCCGAGGCGGAGACTCCGTCGTACTGGCCGGTGCGCATGAGCTGAACCATCTCGTCGGAGGTGCCGGCGGTCTTCGCGTTGACCTGGCATCCGGTCTGCTTCTCAAAGGGGGTGACCCAGTCGACGGTGGGGTCATTGGTACCGTTCTCGGCGTAGCCGGCCCACACGATGATGTTGAGCTTGCCCTCGCCGATGCCCAACTTCGCCTGCTCGGCGACTTTCGGCACACTGGCCGCGGGCGCGTGGCTGCTTGAGCCGCCGCCGCTCGAACAGCCGGCGATTGTGACGACTATCGCGGCAGCTACCGCGATGGCGGCAACGAACCTGGGTGACCTGGTCATGATGTTCCTCTCGTATGCGTGCTGTGATTCTTGGGGTGGCAGGTGGATGGTGCGCTTTACAGTTCGAGCAATCGAACGGCACTCTCGTGCCAGGCGATGGCGATCGGGTCGCCGCGCCGCAGAGCGGACGCGGCAGCAGCGTCTTCGGGGGCGTCCGCGTTGAGTACCGTCGCCGACAGCTGGAGCCCGCCGGGTCCGGCCGCATTGACCACGACTCGCGTAGTCGGACCGGAGTAGACCACCTCGCCGACAGTGCCAGCAAGGGTCAGCTCCCCCGCAGTCGCGTCGGCGCCCGCGGCCAGCACACGGATCTTTTCGGGACGGATCGCGAAGGTCCCGGGTCTGCCGACGATCTCGGGCGCCAGCTGTGCCGGGATCACGTTTGAGGATCCGACGAACCCCGCCACGAACCGAGTCGCTGGGTATTCGTAGACCTCACCGGGAAGCCCGACCTGTTCGATGCGTCCGGCGTTGAAGACCGCAAGCCGGTCGCAGAGGGTGAGGGCTTCATCCTGGTCGTGAGTGACGAAGAGGAAGGTGATGCCCACCTCGCGCTGGATCGACTTCAGCTCGAGTTGCATCTGCTCTCGCAGCTTGAGGTCGAGGGCACCGAGTGGCTCGTCGAGCAGAAGCACCTTGGGGCGAGTGACCAGGGCTCGAGCGAGGGCGACTCGCTGACGCTGACCGCCGGACAGCTCACTCGGCTTGCGAGCACCGAGGTCGCCGAGTCGCACCATCTCGAGCGCCTCGCCAACTCGACGCGTGCGCTCGGCCCCACCGATACCGCGCACCTTGAGGCCGTACGCCACGTTCTGGCCGACGCTCATGTGCGGGAACAGCGCGTAGTCCTGGAACACTGTGCTCACGTCGCGGCGGAAGGGCGGCAGGGCGGTCTCGTCGACGCCGCCCAGGATGACACTGCCGCTTGTCGGGTTCTCGAAGCCGGCAATCATCCGAAGCACTGTCGTCTTGCCGGAGCCGGATGGCCCCAGCATGGCGAAGAACTCGCCGTCGGCGATCTCGAGATCGACCGAGTCGACGGCGACTACCTTGCCGAAGGTCTTGCGCAGGCCCTTCAGCGCGATCTGCGGGGTTGCTGACGCAGGCGCGGTGTTCACGGGCGCGTTGTTCACGAGCGACATCGACCTCCGGCTCTCGATTCCGACAGCGTATCGGGTCGGGAGCCTTCGGAATCAGTGGTTGCCACCAGAAACGACTATTGAGAACCTCTGCCGAGGATCACAGGCCGGTGTAGGCGTGCAGTCCCTTGAAGAACAGATTGACGACGGTGTAGTTGAACATCACAGCGGCGAAGCCGATGATCGCGAGCCAAGCGGACCGCGAGCCGCGCCATCCGCGGGTCGCTCGCGCGTGGATGTACCCGGCGAAGGTGACCCAGATGATGAAAGTCCAGACCTCCTTGGTGTCCCAGCCCCAGTAGCGGCCCCAGGCGCGCTCGGCCCAGATAGCTCCGGCCATGAGTGTGAAGGTCCAGAAGGCGAAGCCGACCACGATCACGCGATACGCGATGTTCTCCAGTACCTCGGAGTTCGGGAAGGTCGCGAGGAACGGCATGCGCCGGAGTCCGCCGGCCTCGCGCCGAGCTTGCAGCAACTGGGCCACCGAAAGTCCGCCTCCAACCGCGAAGAAGCCGGTGCCAAGCGTGGCGACGAAGACGTGGATCACGAGCCAGGCAGACTGCAGCGCCGGCGGCAGCGGGGTCACGGCCACGTAGAAGTTGACGCTGGCGACGCCGAGCAGGAGGATCACGACCCCGGTGATGTACGCACCGAGGAACTTCACGTCGCGATAGAACTGGATGAAGATAAAGACGCCGATCATGATCGCCGTGCCGGTCATCGCGAACTCGTAGAGGTTCGCCCACGGCACGCGACCGGCGGCCAGCCCGCGCAAGACCAGCGCCGTCAGGTGCACGACCCAGCCGATGATCACCAGGGCGTATGCGGTGCGCTGATAGCGGCTCGAACGGCCGCGGACCGACGGGGTCGCCGTCTTCTCGAGGACTGCCGTGCTGCCGGACCCGGAGGCCGCCACCGTTGCGAGCGAGACGTTCGCAACGCTCTGCGCGATCGCCGACCGTTTCGACAGGTCGAGCGCAAACGCGATGAAGGCCAGCACGTACACGACAATCGCCGAGTAGACGGCCACGACAGAGTACGCGGCGAGGGTTGCAGTCACTAGTTCATTCTACGTTCGTCTGCGTGTTGTCGCCGGGGGCGTCGTCGTCAGCTCCGACCTCCGCTGCGGCCTTGGCGGGCAGCCCCTCGAGATACCGCGCGTGACGCGCGGCCAGGTCGGCGACCGCGCTGGCAAGCGTCGGGTCCTCGCCGCGGGCGAGACCTGCGTACTCGATGCGGGTGGCACTCCCGTCGAGGCCCGGAAGCGCCCTGATCCAGACGCGGCGACGCGGAACGAACAGACTGAGCAGCAGACCGCTGAGGATCAGCACGGCGAACAGCAAGGCGAACAGCGGGGTCGGGTCGTGGTGGATGTCGACGCTCACGTAGCGCTCGATTCCGGTGAGCTCGATTGAACCCAGACCCCCGGGAAGCTGGGCGGTCTGACCCTTCGTGAGCTGGAGGCCCGCGACATTCGTGTTGAAGCCGGCGATCTTGGTGAGCTTGTCCTCGTTGAGCGAGTACGCGTTCACGGCGACGCCCTTGTCGAGGCCAAGGTCGCCCGTGAAGACGGAGAGCTGCAGCTGGGCGGTGTCACTCAGGTAGGGCGAGACCGAGCCGCAGCCGGTGGCGGTCGACACGGGCGTCGGGCAGAAGAAGCCCTGGAACGCGACCTGCTTCGCCAGGCCGTCCGGCACCTTGATCACGCCGTTGCTGTCGAGGTTGGCGTTTTGCGCGAGAAACGGGACAGCACCGGTGAACACCACAGTGCCGCTCGGATCTTTCACCGTGACGACCGGTGCGTACCCGTTGCCCAACAGGTAAACCTGCGTGCCACCGATCTCGAGGGGCGAGTTCACCTTGAGCAGATGCTCGGACCAGCTGCCCGCTGTGGTGCGCGTCGCGATCTGGGCGTCGAACGCCTGGGGCTCCCAGGCGCCGCCCTGGAAGGAGTAGGTGGGCGTGAACTTGTCGAGCCGCAGCTGGAAGGGTTCGAGCGAGTTCTCGTCCGCGAAGCGGCCAGGGTTGAACGAGTCGTAGTCGGTGAGCGCGTTGGTGAACGCTTCCCCCGTCACCAGGATGCGCTGGCCGGTGTAGCCGAAGCTTCCGAAGATGCCGACCGTGAGCAGCATCCCAACGAGCGCGATGTGGAAGATCAGGTTGCCGGTCTCGCGCAGGTAGCCACGCTCCGCCGAGATGCTCAGGCTTGCCCCACGCCCATCCGCACCGCGGCCTGTCGTGTCGTAGCGGGCAACGCGGTAGCCCTGCCGCTTCAGTAGCGCGCGCGCGTCGACGATCGCCGTCTCGGCATCCGTGGTCGTGGTGGTCATGGTGTGACCGACCAGCCGCTCAAGGCGCACCGGGGTCCTGGGCGGCTTCGCCCGCAGCGCGTCGAGGTGATGCTTCAGGCGCGGGATGATGCAGCCGACCAGCGAGACGAACAGCAGCAGGTAGATGGCCGAGAACCACGGCGAGGTGAAGGTGCTGAACAGTCCGAGCGAGTCGAGCACCTTGAAGGTGCCCGGGTTGTTGGTCTGGTACGCGACGACGCCGTTCGGGTCCGAGCTGCGTTGTGGGACCAGCGAGCCGGGCACCGCGCCGATCGCCAGCAGCAGGAGAAGGACGAGAGCCGTGCGCATGCTCGTGAGTTGCCGCCAGAAAAAGCGCAGGTAGCCGAGCGGTCCGAGCTTCGGCTGGGCAATCGACTCGTCAATGGCTGGCTCGCTGGAGTCAATGTGGTCCGAGGGGCGCAGCGGGTCGGAGCGGGTCGATGTGCCGTCGGCAACCTCGGTGGGATCGACGCGGCTCGAGTCCTCGACCGACTCAGAGTGGGTTCGCGATGCCAAGGCCCGCTCCAAACGCTGTGATGAATGCCCGCCAGATGCCCGAAACCATCAGCACGCCGATGATGATGAGCAGTACGCCACCCGCGATGTTGATGGCTCGAATATGGCGCTTGACCCAGGCGACCGAGCCACCGACCCAGCCGAAACCGATCGCTACCAGCAAGAACGGGATGCCGAGGCCGACGCAGTACGCGAGGCCGACGATCAGCGCGCGACCGAGGTCCCCCTGGTCGAGCACCATCGACTGCACCGCAATCAGGGTCGGACCCACGCACGGCGTCCAGCCGACGGCGAACACTATGCCGAGCAGCGGGGCGCCGATCAGGCCGGTGCGGGGCTGCCATCCGGGCTTGATGGTGCGCTGCAAGAAGCTGACCTGGCCGATGAAGACGACGCCCATCAGGATCACGACGACGCCCGCGATCCGCAGAATCACGTCGGTGTACTGGGTCACGAAGACTCCGACCGTGCCGACCAGCAGGGAGACCGCGAGAAAGACCACAGAGAACCCGGCGATGAACAGAGCCACGCCAAGGAGCATGCGGCTGCGGGTGCGCTCGCGGCCGCTGGTCACACCGCTGACGTAGCCGAGGTAGCCGGGCACGAGCGGGAGCACGCACGGCGAGAGGAAGGAGAGCAGGCCAGCCGCGATCGCGATCGGCACGGCGAACCAGAGCCCACCGCTGAGGACCACCGCACCGGGGTTCACGACTTCTCCGCCTTCGTCGCCTCGATGATTTGTCCGACCAGCGACGAGCTCGTGATGAGGCCGCTGAAACGCGCCGCAACGCGGCCCTTCGCGTCGATGATCAGAGTCGTCGGTACCGCATTCGGCGAGATCTTGCCGTGGAAGGCGAGACGTACCGTGCCCTCGTCGGCGTCGAGGATCGACGGGTATGACACCCCGTGAGCCTTTTCGAAGCTCTGCGCCGTTGGCGCGGTGTCCTCGACGTTCACCCCGAGAAAGACGACCCCCGCGGCCGAGTATTTTTGGTTGAGCTTCTCCAGATCCTTGGATTCCAGGCGACAGGGCGGGCAACTGGCGTACCAGAAGTTCAGCACAACCACTTTGCCGGCGTAGTCGGCGCTTGAGACCTTGTCGCCGGCATCCGTAGTGCCCGAGAACGTAATGGTCGCTCCGCGATCGGCGGCGGCGATCGTCTTGGTTGAACCGTCGGCGGACACGTAGTTCCCCGCGTCACCGGTCTTGTTATAGGTGGTCGCGAGGCTGTCGCCGGATGAGCAACCAGCCAGCGCTAGGGACGCGACGACCGCGATAATTGCGAGGACGGCGGGGCGTTTCACACTGCTCCCAGGTCGATGGATTCTGCTAGTAA
>JAYTXO010000264.1:0-2893 GCA_043742905.1 Microbacteriaceae bacterium
CGCGCGCCATGTATTCGCCCACGGGACGGTGCAGAAGGATCAACACCAAAGCGACCGTGCCGAGTTGCGCGGCGAAAAGCGCCCATTCCAGGGCGATGGGAGTGTCGGGCATCAGAAGCGCTCCGGCTTCACGAGGGCCACCACAAGGTAGCCGATGCCGGCGAGGGCAAGAGCAGCTGCGATCACGACGAACACGGTCACAGTTTCTCCACCCCCTTGGCGATGAGGGCGATCAGCACGCCGAGCGTGAGGATGGCGAGGATGTAGATGAAGTCGAGCACAGAGGTAGTCAACGCCGACTCGCAGCGCGGGCCGAGAAAACTTACGGGTTCCTCACGCCGTGAGGGCCAGCCCTCACGGGAGCCATATCCGGCCCCGCCGAGCTACTAGTTCAGGGGCATCGCCATCGCGGCAGCGCCCATAATTCCAGCGTTGTTGCGAAGTGCCGCCGGCACGATCTCTGGCCGCAGCTTCAGCAGCGGCAGGAACTCGTTCGAGTTCTTCGACACGCCGCCGCCCACCACGATCATGTCTGGGGAGAAGAGGGCGTCAACGATGTCGTAGTAGCGCTGTAGACGCTTGGCCCATTGCTCCCAGTCGAGGTTCTCGCGCTCCTTCGCCGAGTACGCGGCGCGGCTCTCGGCGTCGTGACCATCCACCTCCAGGTGACCGAGTTCGGAGTTGGGCACGAGCACGCCGTTGTAGATAATCGCGCTTCCGATGCCGGTACCGAGGGTCGTCAGGATCACCAGACCGTCCATGTTCTTCGCGGCGCCGTAGCGGACCTCGGCTACGCCCGCGGCATCCGCGTCGTTCACGAAGGTGATGTCGCGCTTGAGGCTCTTCTCGAAGAGCTTCTCGGCCTCAAGCCCGATCCATTTCTTAGAGACGTTGGCTGCCGACATGGTGCGCCCGTGGATCACGACGGCGGGAAAGCAGATTCCCACTGCGAGAGCATCGGCTGCCGAGCCCATCCCGGCAATCATCTTCACCACTTCGCCGATGATGTCGTCGGGTTTGCCGCCCTCGGGCGTGGGCACCTTGAAGCGTTCGGTGACAAGTTCGCCAGCCTTCAGGTCGACGATGGCTCCCTTGATGCCTGTGCCGCCAATATCGATGCCGATCGCGTGGGTGGTCACTGGGGAATCCTCTCGATGGTGCGTGAAGTCAGGCTCGTCGGAGTCACGGCAGAGTCAAGATGTCGGCGCCGCGTTCGGTGACGACCAGAGTGTGCTCGAACTGGGCGGTGAGGCTGAGGTCGCGGGTGACGACGGTCCAGTCGTCTGGCCATTCGTCCCACTCACTCGTTCCGGGGCGGTCCAGGGTGCCGAGAGTGAGCATCGGTTCGATCGTAAAAACCATTCCCAGTTCAAGGACCGTCTCGTAGTCGGGGGATGCGTCGTAGTGCGGGATCACCAGCCCGGAGTGAAATGCGGTACCCACGCCGTGGCCGGTGTAGTCCCGCACAACGCCGTAGCCGAAGCGCTTGGCGTAGCTCTCGATCGCACGGCCGATCACGTTGATCTGGCGGCCTGGGGCGACCGCCTTTATGCCACGATTCAGTGCCTCCTGCGTGCGAGTGACGAGGTTGGCAGCCTCGAGGCTGACCTCGCCGACCAGAAAGGTCGCGTTGAGATCGCCGTGCATGCCGTTGTGGAAGGCGGTGATATCGATATTGATGATATCGCCGTCGAGCAGCACCGTGTCGTCGGGGATACCGTGGCAGATCACCTCGTTGATCGACGTGCACAGCGACTTGCGGTAACCGCGGTAGCCGAGCGTGGAGGGGTAGGCGTCGTGGCCGACGAGGAAGTCGTGGCCGATGGCATCCAGCTGGTCGGTAGTGACGCCGGGGCGGATCGCGGCGCCCACCGCCTCGAGGGCCTGGGCTGCGATCCTGCCGCTGGTGCGAATGCGCTCGATCTCGTTGAAGTCGTAGTGATCGTTGCCGTCGTACTCGCGCGGGCCAGCTTTGCCGGCGTACTCGGGGCGCCGGATGCTCGTCGGTACCGAGCGTTCAGCTGAAACGTGGCCCGGGAGGAGGTGACCCTGCGCATCCCTGGACATGGACCTCATTCTAGAAGCGGCGCGAGGATTAGGCTGACGGAATGACGGAGTGGTGGTACAACCACAAGACTGGTGAAGTCGAAGAGGGTCCTCAGTCCCTCGGCTCGGATCGCGACGGTCCATACGCAACGCGCGAGGATGCGGAGAACGCACCCGAGATAGCTCGTCGGCGTGCGGCCGAATGGAACAAGGACGACAACGACTGACTCGTGAGTGAGCGAGTAGCGGTGACGTCGCGTGGTCCCCACTGAGTGGCCAAAGAACTGCAAGTTGACGAACTCAGCGGTGTAGCTGGCCTGGTCAGCGCCCCGTTCGGGGGGTGCGCGACAGGGCCCCGTTCCAGGATGATGAAGGGACTTGCTGAACTGGGGGGTTACGCAATGTCTTCGATTCATGCTCTGAGCCGCGCACTCGCACCGGTCGTGCAGGGATGGTACCCCGATCCGACCGGCGGTCGTCGAGCACGCTGGTGGGACGGCGAGGAATGGACGCCACATGTGCAAGCGCTGCCCATGGGGCAGGCGCCTGAGGAGGCGTGGGTTGCTGAAAGCCGCCTCATTCCGTCCGGAACCAGTTGGGCGAGCCACTCGCTGGCCTGGGGAATCGTCGCACTTCTCGCAAATGCGTTGATGGCGCCGACCGTCATGGCCTTCGTCTTCGGCGTGATGTCGCTGCGCCGCCGCACCCGGCTGCTGAGCCACGGCTACGAGGTCGAGGGTCGCGGCAAAGCCGTTCTGGGCATCGTGTTCGGGGCTGTCGGCATCGTCATCCTGTTTGGGTGGCTTGTCGTGCTGCGGATCATGACGCACTCCGGGGCGTAGTCGGC
>JAYTXO010000265.1:0-2077 GCA_043742905.1 Microbacteriaceae bacterium
TGTCACGCAAGTGCCTGACAGCGCGTCTCTGCTGAGACGCACTCGTCCTCGGCCGGGGCCGAAGGGGACTGTGGGCATCAGACGCGGGTCGCACGCGAGATCCGTGCGGACAAACGGATGCCCGAGAGGGTGATCAGACTCTTAGTACCGCGCCCAAAGGACTGATGGGCGGACTCTCCGGCGCGAAACTGTTCTGGAGATAGGCTACCGCCACGGGAGCGGCGATGACCGGAGGGGTCACCGCGGGGACGCTCAAGAGAGACGCTGCGCTCGCGCCCTGGACCCCGGGGACGATCGCGTTCGGGGTCGACATGATGTACGAGCACTGCGGGTTGGGAGTCGACATCGCCTGCTGGCACGCGAAGTCGCAGTTCACCGCATAGACGAGCGGCGCCAGCACCACTGCGATGACCAGCATCAGCAGAAGCGGGGCGAACCTCAGCGCTCTGTCGGCGGTACGGAACAAGTGGACTCCCTCGCGATACAGGTAGTGCGTGTGCATCAGTAGGCAAGCAACGTGCCAGTCTGTCAACCCACCGGCAAGGTGCGAAGCTGGTCGGTGGCGACATCACTGCATGTGTCGGTCGTGCCGTCTTGACGCATGAGCTGAATCTTGGAAGGGCCTCGCATCAAACCGATGCGCAATGCTGGTACGGCGATTGCCTTGTGGTGCAGGACACACCCGCGTACGCGCTCAAGGGAAGATATCACTGTCCACTGAGAGGAAGCCCTCATGGCCACCCAGACAACGAAGTTCCAGACCGACGGCATGCACTGCCCGTCCTGCTCGATGCTCATCGAGATGAACGTCGGTGACCTCGACGGCGTCAAGGACGTGAAGGCCGACCGGGCCAGCGGGATCACAGAGGTCACGTACGATCCATCCGTCGTCGACGCGCCCACCATCACCGCGGAGATCGTCGCCGCCGGCTACGCCGCCAAGGTGCTCGCGTAGTCCTCAGGCCCCTTCGCGCGCCAACTCGTTGGCGAGCTGCTCCAGGAACAGCCCGACATCCGTCACGATGCCGACGGTCTGGAACGAGCCGCGGTCCGCGAGCTTGGTGACCACGGCCGGGTTGATGTCGACGCACACGGTGGTGGTCGACGCCGGCAGCATGTTCCCGGTGGCGATGGAGTGCAGCATGGTGGAGAGCATTATGCAGGCTCCGGCGTCGCGGCAGTAGGCTCGCATGGCGCCCTGCGCCTCGATGACGTCGGTGATGACCTCGGGCAACGGGCCGTCGTCTCGGATGGACCCGGCGAGCACGAACGGTGTGCCAGCCTTCACCAGCGTGTACATCAGTCCGCTGGTGAGCACACCCTGCTCCACTGCCGCCGCGATGCCGCCGCACAGGCGGATGCGGTTGATCGAGCGAAGATGGTGCTCATGCCCGCCCGGCACGATCGTTCCGCTGTCGATGCGCACGCCCAGCGATGTGCCATAGAGCGTCGACTCGATGTCGTGCGTGGCGACGGCGTTGCCGCCGAACAGCACCGTCAGGTAGCCCATCTCGAACAGCCGGGCCAGATGTGGCGATGCGCCCGTGTGCACCACGGCGGGCCCGACCACCGCGATGGCCGACCGCCCTTCGCGCTTGACCCGGCGCAGCATCCTGGCCACATCCCCGATGACCTGCGCCTTCGGCTTCTCCGAGGACACCGCCGAGTTCATGAACTCGAAGGCTGCCTTCTCGCGCGGACGCTCGACAGGCACCACGCGTATGCCCATGTGGCCGACCACGAAAAGGTCGCCTTCGCGCACATCGCCCATCGTCACGAGTCCGGCACTCTTCGCCTGAGGATCCATCCGGATGCCCAGATCCATCTCGGCGCCGCGCACGCGCTCCCACTCGCCGGCGATGCGCACGAACGTGTCCATGTTGGTGGTGGAGTAGAAGCGTTCCGGGAACACGCCGTCGCAGGGCGCGGGCTCAAACTCGGCGTCGTGCGGATCGAGCGGCACGGCGCCATGCCCGAGCACCGCCGTCATGAGCTGCGTGAGGTGCGTCTGGTCGCGCCCGATGACCCGGATCTCCGCCACCGACGGGTCCTCGTTGGTGCGCCCGACCTCGAAGCG
>JAYTXO010000266.1:0-6754 GCA_043742905.1 Microbacteriaceae bacterium
GGGCGCAGATGCCACGAGCCTCATGGCTGTCGGGTAGAAACTGATCTGGCGTGCCCTGCTAGGCGTGCTTGACGACGATGCGTTCGAGATCTTCCGCCACTTGATGATCTCAACCGCGTCGGAGTTGTTGTCGAACAGGCTGGCGATCGCCGGCCGTCCGATCTGATCGCCCTCGTTCTCGAGCCGGTAGACCACGATCCAGTTGTCCTCGCGATCATGAAAGCCTCGCAGGTGGCTCAGCGCCTGATGCAGCTATTGGCGCTACGGGGATGATCGTTCCGAGCTCTGGAGACCGCGGTCGGAGCGGCGATCCGGTACAGCACGAAGGTGTCGGCGGTCTCCTCGACGGAGTCGAGCGCATTGGATGCGATCCCAGCCATCATCTTGTCTCCGCTGGTTCGACGACCGCTTTGGGTCAGGCGCTTCTTCGGGCGGCTGCGTCCCAGTCGCCGGCGAAGTCGATCGGAATCAATCGGATTCCTGAGTGGGTACACGCACGTCTGACTCCTGTCGGGCGCGCCAAAGCAACCTTGGTGGGCAGCGCAAGCGCCAGGCCGTGGGCATAAGCCGACGACGTGAGTCTCACCGACACGATCTCCCTCCCTGTGACGACGATCTGATCGTAGATGGCGTGGAGCACGTCCGCCCTCGCCTCGGGGACGTCAGCCTCGGTCCACGTCGCTGACAACGTGCGAAGCCACTCGATCGCGCGGTCGGCGGCGACCCGCTCACCCCTGGTCCGCTCAGCGTCGTCCTTCGCCTCACGGAGGTCTCGGAGGCTCTCGAGGTAGACCTCGTCCTCGAGGTGGCCCGCCGCGTGCTCCAGGGCGAGGTCGCGGATCTGGCGGCCGATGCGTGCGCGGTCGAGCGCGACCGGCCGCGGCGCGCCGCCGAGGGCAGCGACCACCGCGCCGATCGTCGGCGGGTCGAGCTCGATCCCCGCCACCTGGGCGAGGATCGGCTGCTCCCACGTCTCGTCGCCGTACCTCGCCTGCTTGCCCCAAGCGTCGCATGGCCGCGGATGTTGCTTGCGGTAGCGGCCGTCGGCGAAAGCGCCGTCGCTCTTGAGACGGCGGGGCAGGCGTGACGCGAGCCGCGCCCACCTCACCCTGCGTGCACCCGCTGACACCTACGCCCTTCGCATCCAGGAGGTCTCCGCGCCGAGCAAGACGCCGGTTCCGAGACGTGCCTGGAACCAGCGCTCCACCCGCGCTACGTGGCTCGATGACCGCCAGTTCGAGTTCGTGAGCAGCGGCGTCCTTGAGCTGGTCCTCGAGGGCCCGGAACGGGGTACAGCGGCGGCTACCGCATACGGGACTCGGTCACGATAACGCTCGACGAGCGGCTGCCCCGTGTATTCCGGCGCATCGAGCTGCACCGGCTCGAGGCCGAGCACCGAGCGGAGGAGCAGGAGCGGGTGGCGACGGAGCGCCGGCGGCGCTGGTCGACCGCGATGGCCGCCGCGAGGACCAGGTACCGACGAGCAGGCCCGCTGGGAGGCGTTCGCAGAGTCGTCAAGCGAGTGGCGTGCGATCCAGCGCCCTCGCGAGTTCCTCGCTGCCGCCCGGGAGGCCGCGGGCGCGCTCGACGGCCCGCACGGCGACCGGCTCGCGGCGCACTTTGAGTTCGCCGAGCGAAGGCTCGACGAGGCCGACCCGCTCGTCACTCCGGAGCTGCTGCTGCCGAGGGTCCGAGAGCCCAAGCCGGACGACCTCAGGCCGCACCTTGACGGCTGGAGCCCTCACGGCCCAGGCGAGGGCCGCTGGTAGCGGTCGCGGTCTTCCGGACACCGCCATCGCGGCCTGCGTGAGCTGGACCCGCGGAGGCCTAGAAGGCGCGCATTGATCTCTCATGCCAGGATCTCGGCGCCGGCCGACGCGAGGATCCTCGGCTCCAAGCGCACGGCGGGTGTCGTTGGCTAGTCGGCGACGTAAAGGTCCGGCACCCTGATTGAGTCGACGATCGGCTGCGCCACCGAGACGAACGCGCGGAGCTTTGCTGGAGTCGGAGCGTCCCACGCGACCGCAAAGAGGTGACCGCCATCTGGGTATGGAACAGTCGCGACGTAGACGCGGACCGACTCGTCCCCGCCGATGGAAAAGAAGTTCGGTCCCCAATGGGCGGGGTCGGTCACGAGGTCTGCGCACCGAGGATTCGCGGGGCACCCCGCATCCCCGTAGGTTGCCGAGCTTGACACTTGCACCGCGAAGACGACGCCCGTCGTGCCGCCGATGGACGCCGCCACCGGAGGCTCAATCACCGTCAAGGCATCATTGTGCGTGAACCACTTGACGAAGGCATCGGGCGTCTGAGCAACGCCCTTGACGATCTCGTTCGCCGGGCCCATCGCGCGGGTGGTGGTGACGACTCGGACGTCCTTCCACAGGATGAGCCCATGCTCGTCGTCCGGCCGGAGCGCGAGCTCCCCAACGTCCTGCTCGCTGAGGTACCAGTTCGCGGGGATCGTGATCCGCAAACCATCGAAGAACCCGCCTTTTCCGGTGACATGGGACCCCGCGAGAACGTTGCAATGCTGCCCGTCACGGCAGGTCCCGAGGGTCGTCGGACCGCTCGCCACCGGGGTTGCGACGGCAACGGACGATGGCGACTCCTCTAGGGAGGGCGCCAGGGTGGTCGCTTGGGGCTCGCTCGCTGAAGCTCGGATGGATGGACTCGCCGTCGCCTGACAACCGACCGCGACGATCAGCACGGCCACGAGGCCCGCGTGTCGGAAGCCGAGACTCACGTGTATCTCCTACGGTGCGTTGTCGACATCCGGGAGGGGATGTGTCTGTGTACGAATGCACCACCGGCGCCGGAGCTGCCCTGCTCCGCCCGAGACGTCCAGCATACGTCGGTCAGTCGAGCGCGTCGCAGCTGCAGCGCCGCGGTATCGCCCCGCTCCAAGTAGTCGCGAAAGGGTGGCGACCGCCGGAAGCGAGGACCTCGCCCGTCGCCTCGTTTACGAGGACCGTACCCACGTTGAGGAGGATGGACTCGCCACCGGGCAGCCAAACACGGGTGCAGAGCCCGCTCGACCTCGCGGTCCCACTGTCGAGGTTGCCGGGCTCCGAGAGGTTGTGGACGACCGTGTCGTGCTGGATCCAGAGGACGCTTGCCCCGCTGTCGCGGTTGGAGAACGTCCCGACAGGGACTCCCGGAAGTGGCGCTTGGAGAACGGCGTCCCCTTCGCGATGACCTCTGGTGATCGACACATCAGGACGCGCCAGCGGGTGACGGACCACGGCGAGGTGTTCACCCCCGGCGAGTTGGTCGACTGCATGCTCGACCTCGTGAAGGCGGAGTCCGAACGTATCGATTCACGCGTGCTTGAGCCGGCGTGTGGCCATGGCGCCCTCCTGGTTCCCGTGCTTCGACGCAAGCTCGCAACCGTCCAGGCACGTCACGGGAAGAGTGAATTTGAGAAGCGCCACTACGCTCTCTTGGCCGTCATGTGCATCTACGGCATCGAACTGCTTGCCGACAACGTGCTGGAGTGCCGTCAGAATCTGCTCGACATGTTCCTGACGTTTCTCGGAAGTGACAAGGACGGGCAGTGGTCCAAGGCGGCTCGAGTCGTCCTCGAGGCCAACATCGTCGAGGGGGATGCATTGACCATGACGGCCGTGGATGGGACGCCGATCACATTCCCCGAGTGGGGTTACTTGGGCAAGGGGAAGTTCCAGCGGCGCGACTTCCGCTACGACAACCTCGCTCAGCGGTCGTCTTTCGAAGGCAGCTTGTGGGAAGGCTCGGCGGCACATGACATCTTCACGCCTGCTCGGTCCTACCCGGCGATGACCGTGCGCGAGATCGCCGCGTGACGCAGGCGGCATTCACGCTGCGTGGCCACAACCCCGACGTGCTGACCTGCATCGCGAACCTCTCGAACGACGAGGTATTCACGCCGCCGGAGCTGGCGAACCGGATGCTCGATGCGCTCGCGGACGCGTGGGCGAGCAGCAACGATGGAGCGAGCATCTGGGAAGACGAGACGGTTACCTTCCTGGACCCCTTCAGCAAGTCGGGCGTGTTCCTCCGCGAGATCGTGCAGCGGCTCACCGCCGGCCTGGCGACCAAGCTCCCGGATCTCGAGGAGCGCGTGGACCACATCCTGACGAGGCAGGTCTTTGGCATCGGCATCACGGTGCTCACAAGCCTCCTCACGCGGCGCAGCATCTACTGCTCGAAGTTCGCTAACGGTCAGCACTCGGTGGCCAAGTCATTCACCACAGGCGCCGGGAACGTCTGGTTCGAGCGAACGGAGCACACCTGGGTTGGTGGCGGGCCTGACGGCACGGCGCGGCAGGATGGGGACGCACCTCCCGGCGGCCGGCGATGCCGGTACTGCGGCGCAAGCGAAGACGAGTACAGCCGGGGTCCCGCTCGGGAGACTCACGCCTACGCATTCATCCACACTGATGACATCGGGGCTCGATTGGCCGAGCTGTTCGGAGGCCGCATGCAATTCGACGTCGTCATCGGGAACCCGCCTTACCAGCTCAGCGATAGCGGATTCGGCGCGAGCGCCATCCCGATCTACCAGAAGTTCGTTGAGCAGGCGAAGGCGCTGGAGCCCAGGTTCCTGACCCTGGTCATTCCGGCGCGGTCGGGGCTGATCGGCGTCGCCCTATGGGCTACCCCGCCCCGGTCGGTCGATGCACCCTTGGTCGAGTTGCACGAGCGGCACAGCACCGCGGTGTTGGCGATGTTGAACGGCGCACCGCCAGCGGCCAGCGGCACGACGTGATCGACGGCCAAGTCGGCGGCAGCGTGGGCGGGGCGCTGGTACCCAGGGCACCACTCCCCGTGCTCGCCCCGCCATGCGCGGAGCACGCGGGCGCTGAGGTGCTGCCACTCCCGCGTGCTGTACAGGGCGTTGTGGCGGCTGCGGTTGGACAGCCGGGCGTGCGTCGTGCAGCGACTCCCCGCGCGGCTGGTGACGACGCCACAGACCGTGCACAGCTTCACCCTCGAATCGTCGGCGGGGTGGGCAGCGTGGTCTATTCGCTTGTGGTGCTAGGCCTGGGAGCCCACTGAGGCCGGGCAGTCGCAATGGGGGTCAGCCTGGCGGGGAGTCAAGCACGTGGACTTCGCCACTCGTGGCGCAAAGGTAATAGGGCGGCTGGAGCTCGCCCGTCCGCGTCCCGTCCCGAGCAGCCACGGCGCCGTTGCTGTCCCGAACGGTGGGATCGGACGCGTCGCCGCCGCTGAAACTTGGCGACCAGTAGACCTGGAGGCGGTCGCCGACCGCGACTCCCGGAAATTCACCGGCCGTATCCGGGTGAAGGGTGTCGATCTCGGCCCAGACCTGCTCTGCTGCCGATGGGTCGATCCGGATGGTGGCAGAGCTGTACGGTATGACGATCGAGTCGCAGCCAAGATTGTCCGGAGCGCGCCGGAGCACGATCGCGAGGGCGGCCGTCGGCGTGGGGGCGGGCGACGCGGAGGTGGTGGCCGAAGTGGCCGCTATCGGCGAGGCCTCCGCGGTCGGAGACGGCACGACCACCACGGGGGCGTCGTTCGGCGAGCCGATCCCGACCGCTGCGACCGCCGCGGCCAGGAGGAGGCCCAGGAGCACAAGGATCCAGGCCGGCCGCAGCACAGCCGGCGTGATTCGAGAGTTCATTGCACCCTTTCTGAGGAAGGCGATCGGGTCGGGTCGTCGCGGGTGGGATCGGGCGTGCGCGGTCGCCCGCTCGATCGACTCGTGTGGTGCCTGGGTCGGCCCGTCCTTGAGCCACTCGCCCAGGAGTCGATCGAAGTCGTCGGACGCGTTCATGCCAGTCGTTCCTTTGTCGCGGTGTACCGCTCGTCGGCCTCGAGCGCGGCCCGGAGCCCCCGGATCGCGTAGTGGAGTCGAGAGCCGGCCGTTCCGACCGGGGTGCCGAGCACGTCGGCGATCTCGGCCAGTGACAGGCCGACGTAGAAGTGGAGGACGAGGACCGCGCGCTGCTCCGGCCTGAGCCGCCGGAAGCCGCGTTCGAGCTGGTCGCGGTCGGCCACCGCCCGGTACTGGTCGGGCGCGATCAGCACGTCCATGTCGTCCGGGAGCAGCCGGACGACCGGTCCGCCGCGACCTTCCCGGCGTGCCGCCGACACGCTTTCCCGGGCGATCAGCCGGTAAGTCCAGGCCTCGAACCGGTCGGGGTCACGGAGCCGGGGCAACTCGTTCCATATCGTGGCCAGGGTGCGCTGGAGAGCATCCTCGGCGAGATGCCAGTCGCGCAGGATTCGGTGCGCGACGGCGAAGAGCCGGTCCGCCGACAGTTCCGCCAGGGCAGCGTACGCCTCCTGGTCTCCCTTGGCCGCTCGCTCGACGAGTTCCCGATCCACACTTACCCATCCTTAACCTTGGAGCGCCCTGCTATGGCTCTCACCGAGTATGAGGAGGGCAGAAGGCAATCTCTTCAAAGTTGTCCCGGAGACCCGCGGACACGTTAGCTGGGTTGTGGCGACGTGGACTCGTCCAGCGCAGCGAGGAGGTCCTTTGTGTTCGCTTCGCTCAGCTGGGGTCCAGGCTCGGCACGACCAGCCATCCTTCCGCCCGCCCGCGGTAGATCAGCTGCTCAGTAGTCAGCCCCGACCGGGCGCGCAGGTCGGCAAGATGCCGCTTCGCTGTGCTCGGCCGGATCCCGACGGCCTCGCCCGCAGCTGCCACGGATCCGCCTGCAGCGACATAGGCCGCGAGGACGTCGACCTGACGGGCGGTCGGCGTCCGCGACAGCGAGCCGCGCAGGTGGCCGTCGCTCAC
>JAYTXO010000267.1:0-3485 GCA_043742905.1 Microbacteriaceae bacterium
ATCAAGCAGAGCGATCTGCTGCTCGTCAACCACGACGGTGAGGTGGTCGAGGGCGACCGCGCGGTCAACGGTGCAGCCGTGGCGATCCACTGCGCCGTGCACGCCGCACGCCCCGACGTGATCGCCGCCGCGCACGCGCACGGGCCGTACGGCAAGACGCTGTCGGCGATGGAGATGGGCATCGAGCCGCTGACGCAGGACGCCTGCGCGTTCTACGAGGACGTCGGGGTCTACGACACCTACACCGGCGTCGTGCTCGACAGCGAGGAGGGAAAGCGGATCGGCCACGCCCTCGGCGGCGCCAAGGCCGTCATCCTGCGCAATCACGGCATGCTGACTGTCGGCGAGACCGTCGAGAGCGCCGCATGGTGGTTCCTCACCCTCGAGCGCACCGCGCAGTCGCAGCTGATGGCCTACGCCGCCGGCATCCCCCGCCAGATCGGGCACGACGAGGCGACGCAGACCCGCGGCCAGGTCGGCTTCGAACTCGCCGGCTGGTTCCAATTCCAGCCGCTCTGGGAGCGGATCGAGCGCGACAACCCGGACATCTACGACTGACCGTGAGACGCGGGCGACACAAGACATTCACCAGATTGGCGGCACGCCGGCCGGGAGATTCGGGCTATAGTCCTGGGCGACGGTCGTCCCGTCGAAGACCATGGGGGCTTGACATGACCACGAAGGACATCGAGCGGGGTTCATCGCCGCTTTCCCGACGGACCGTGCTCAAGGCCGGCGCCATTGCGGGGACTTCGCCGCTGTGGATCGCCCCGGCGATGAGCATCGTCGGCCTGACGCCGTCTCTTGCCCAGGCGACGAGCGGGCACGGTTGCACCACGACGTATCCCTCACATGCCTTCCTGGTCTTCCTCGTCGACGGCGTCTACTACGCCTTCAAGTTCGGCGACGGCAACGGTGGCGCCCTCACACCCGGCGACTACAACCAGAGCAAGGATGGCGTGTTCCTCGCGCACACCGCCCCCTACAAGGGGCACACGATTATCGGCAAGAACAACCAGGCAACGGGCGCCCGAGTCACGGTGCGCGCCAACCTGCTGAAGGGCATCAAGACGGCGACGTTCTCCAATAGCAACGGTGTCGGGTACACGCTGACGAAGGCACCGTCGTCCCTCGTTGGCGTCTACGCCTTCGACGGCTCCTTCAAGGACAACGTGTACGGCGTGCACGTTGTCTCCGCGGTCAACGGCCAATACTTCATCACCAAATGTGGTGTCAAGTAAGCACTGCTGTTAGCAGCTAGGCAGGCGAGCAGGTGGCGCTCCCCCAGGATGAGCCAGCACCGTTGCGGCGGGGCTGTCTGTTGCTCAGCCACGGCGATGACCCTCCGCGAGTTAGTACGTCGAGCAGGTGCGCCTGTCCGCGACCGGCCACACCGCGGCGAGGCACGTCTGACCCCTTCGCGCCCGGGTTGGCTACACAGAATGTGACCGGTAGCTCCGTCTAGGTAACATTCCGCTTCAGGGGCGTGACCTACGCCCGAGGCATGCTGACGTTTGGCGGGAGAGCGTTCGTGAGAGTGGCGCTGCTTCCGAGCTCATATTACCCGTCGGTAGGGGGCGTCGAGGAGTTGACCCGACGGCTCGCGGGCGAACTCGTTGCACGCGATCACAGTGTGCAGGTCTGGTCGAGTCGACGCGACGGGGACACGACGCCGCGACGCGATGTGATCGACGGCGTGTCGGTGCGACGCTTCACCTTCCCCATGCCGCGCGCCGCTGCTGGCCCGTTGCTCCGGTGGCCCGTTCAGGCCGCGCACGTCCTCGCGCAGCTTCACGCCTCCGTGCGCGACTTCCAGCCGGATGTGCTGCATGTCCAGTGTTTCAGCAGCAACGGCGTGTACGCCGCCGCGTTGAGCAGGCTCACCGGAGTCCCTCTCGTGGTGTCGCTCCAAGGCGAGACGGTCATGGACGACCGCGACATCTATGAGCACTCGCTTTCCTTGCGCGGTGGCCTCCGTTTCGGGCTGCGCCAGGCCGCGCAGGTAACCGCCTGCTCGCGGTTCACCCTCAACGACGTGTTGGCGCGTTTTGGCGGCGACGCCCGCACGAGTCAAGTGATCTTTAATGGCGTCGCGCTGGAAGAGGGTGGTGCGGGAGAGGCTCTGGAGCTTCCGTTTTCGGTGTTCGCTCTGGCCATCGGCCGGGTCGTTCACAAAAAGGGCTTCGATCTCCTGCTTCAAGCTTTTGCCTTGCTCACGGACCTGCCCGAAGGGAGCGGTCTTGTCATTGGCGGGGACGGAGCGGAGTTGACGAACCTGCGTGCCCAGGCAGCCCGTCTCGGGATCAGTGACCGGGTGTACTTCACGGGGACATTGACGCGGGCTCAGGTTGCCTGGGCCATGCGACAAGCCCGCTGTTTCGTCATGCCGTCGCGGCTGGAGCCGTTCGGGATCGTCGTCCTCGAGGCTTGGCGCGCAGGCACCGCCGTGATCGCCTCATCGATTGGTGGGGCCCCGGAGTTCGTCGAGGACGGCGTGTCGGGTCTGCTGGTGGACCCGCATGAGGGCGAGCGCCTCGCTGAAGCGCTCGGATCGTTACTTCGCGATCCTGTTCTCGCAGCAAACCTTGGACGGGCAGGACGACGACGGGTCGAGGACTTGACTTGGCCGAGGCTGGCACAGGACTACCTCGCGGTCTACGAGAGCACTCGCGGATCTCATGACGGGCGATCAAGGTGAGACATTTTCTTTGCGCCGGAGCCTCACCGGTCCGGGGAAAACGAGTACGGCGCCACGGCTGAGTCAGCGCTGTCGCACCACCTTCGCCGGCACGCCAACTGCCACCGCTCCCGCGGGAATGTCCCGGGTGACGACCGCGCCGGCTCCGATCACGGCGCCGTCGCCGATCGTCACGCCGCGACTCACCACGACCTTGCTGCCCAGCCAGACATTCCTGCCGATCACCACCGGGCTGGTGACGTGCCCCTGCTCAAGATAGGGCCGAGACTGATCCCCGAAGACGTGATCGTTATCGCGGATGGAGACCATCTCGGCGATCAGGCAGTCCGGGCCGATGACAACTGATTCCTTGGCGCCGACCGTGCAATGGTGACCGAACACTGTCCCAGCGCCGACCTCCAGGCGACCCCAGCATTCGACGGTCATGGACCGGTCGAGCACGCAGCGCTCCCCGAACGCGACCACTGCCCCAGCTCGGCTCGCCAACCGAAAGCCCGAACGCACGTCGCAGTGCGAAGCGAAGCTTGCCCGCCGCCAGCGGAGCCTCGCCCTGACGAGCCGGAGGTCCCGCCCGGCCCGAGCCAGCGCCCGGCGCCCGACCTCAAGCATGGGTGACCGCGGCGTCGAGGGCAGCGACAAACCACCGCGCGCGCGCGGGCCAACCGGCTTCGTCGGCGCGTCCAGACCAACGCTCGCCAGGCTGCTCGACGGCGTGGACCACGGCGTCCACGAACTCGGAGCCGGACACCACCGCGAGTCCGGGTGTGCCAGCCAAAATCTGGAACCC
>JAYTXO010000268.1:0-1804 GCA_043742905.1 Microbacteriaceae bacterium
CGGACGCTTCAGTCGCCAGACCCGCGCCGAGACCTTCCACGATCCCAGCGGCCTCGTGGCCCAGCAGTATGGGCGTCGGCCGCGGACGGGTGCCGTCGACCACGGAGAGGTCCGAGTGGCAGACGCTCGCCGCCTCGATCCGCACAAGCAGTTCGTTTGGCCCGGGATCGTCGAGCTCGATCGACGAGATCGTGAAGGGGTGGGATGCGGCGTACGGGCGCTCCGCCCCGATCCGCTCGAGAATAGCCCCCGCGATCCGCACGGTGCCTCCTCGCCCCGAATTGCTCTCCTCTGACGCTACCCCGCCGAACTCCAGGAGCCGAACTCGCCCCCCGGATTGGGTGAGCAGATCCCCCGAAGGGGGGGTGAGAGAGGCTCGAGAAGCCGCGTCATAGTGAGACGGAAGAGCAGTCTCTTCCTATGAGGACGTCGAACCGTGGAGTTTTCACGAGCGATTTCTCGACCTACAGGGACCTACGCGGCCCGGAAAAGGATCAGGGGGATGAGCAGTCAGGACTCGAAGTTAACCACTTCGGATCAGGAGTTGATCGAGAGCGCTCGATCGGGGGATACGAGCGCTTTCGCCGAGTTGTGGCGACGCCACTACCGCTCCGCTGTTCGCGTCGCCCGCCAGTTCACGTCGTCTCTCGACGCGGATGACCTCGTTAGCGAGGCCTACGCGCGGATTTTCCAACGTGTTCTGGCGGGCGGCGGACCCACCGGCGCCTTCCGTCCCTACCTGTATACGACCATCCGAAACTTGGCGAGCAGTTGGGGTGCGGCCGCGAAAGACGTCCAGGTGGATGTCATCGAGGAGTTCGAGGACGAACGGATCCCGGACGACCCGGCCGCGTGGGCTCTCGATCGCACCCTGACCGCGAAAGCCTTCCGCGCCTTACCCGACCGCTGGCAGACCGTGCTCTGGTACACCGAGGTCGAGGGGATGGACCCGCACGAGGTTGCCCCGCTGATGGGTCTCACCGCCAACGGTGTCGCCGCGCTGTCTTACCGTGCGCGCGAAGGGCTCCGCACCGCCTGGTTGCAGGCTCACATCTCGGACGCCGGTATTTCGACCGAGTGTCAGAGGACGATGTCCCGGCTCGGCGATCGCGCGCGCAACGGCTTGACCGCCCGCGAGAAGGAGCGCGTCGAGCAGCACCTGCTCGAGTGCACCAAGTGCTCCGTGATCTCGGAGGAGGTCGAGGAGGTCGGCTCGCACCTGGCGATGGTCATGCTGCCCGTGCTTCTCGGGGGCATCGCCGGGGGAGCTCTGCTTGCCGCGCTCGCGCACCCGGCTTCGGCACTTGCAGCCGAGATCGTTCCGGCCCTCCCGGCCGCCGTGCACGCGGTCGCGGCCGGCAGCGTGTTGTCGCCCCCGATCCTCGGCGCGATCTCGATGGGCGCCGCATCCGGTGCCGGTGCGCTCGTCGGCAGCCTCGCGATCATCGCCGCGATCGGGGGAGGCGTGACGTTCGGAATCGTGGCCATTGGCTCGCCGCTCGTGGTTGCCGACAGTTCGCAGCGGGCCTCGGCGTCCGGCGTTGACACGGCGACGGCAGAACCCAGTGACGAGCCAAGCGGCGCATCCACGGCCGCGCCAAGCGCGACGGATCTGGCCAACAGCACGGGCCTCGGCGCCACGGTCGATGGCTCGGTCGGCGGCGTCGCAGGCGTCGTCACAGGACTGGTGAATGGGGCGACCGCGCCGATCGCGGCGCCGATCGTCGCCCCGATCCCCGGAGGGGCACCCGCGGTCTCGACGACCGTCGACCTTCACCTCGCGGGCGGCGGCACTCCGGGAGCG
>JAYTXO010000269.1:0-2751 GCA_043742905.1 Microbacteriaceae bacterium
TTCGATCCCCAGGGCCAGAAGGGCAGCGGAGTGACCGTGCTGCTCGCAGTGGTCGGCGTGCTTGCCGTCGTGATCGCGGTCGTGATCCAGTCGATCACCTCCGTGGTGCAGTCGGCCACGACGGGTCTGATCTACCTCGACCTGCGCATCCGCAAGGAGGGGCTCGACCTCGAGCTGGTGCGCTACGTCGAGGCGAGGCAGTCGGGGAACGCGAGCGCGGTCGATCCGCTGCTACACGGTGCCCCGGTCTCGCCGGTGCTGGTTGCTGACGAGTCGCCGTGGGCGTGATCACGACGAGTCTCGCCCTGGTGCGACTCGATGTGCCGGTGAACCCGGATTCCGCTGAAGCCAAGCAGTGGATCATCCAAGAGCTCTCCAAGCCCGAATACCGGGCCGCCCAACCGACCTGGTTCGACCGCGCATCGAAGGCATTCTGGGACTGGCTGCAGTCGCTGAAGATCGACGGTGGGCCCGGCGTCCAGGGCCCGATCTTGATAATTGCGCTAATCGTCGTGGTCGCGGCCCTCGTCGCGGCTTTCTTCATCTTCGGCGCCCCGAGGCTCAATCGGCGAAGTGCGGCAGGGAGTTCCCTGTTCGGCGATGACGATGCGCGGGATGCCGCCGCGATGCGCCGTTCCGCCGAAGACGCCGCCGGCCGGTCGGACTGGGTGCTTGCCATCGAAGAGATCTTCCGCTCGATCGCCCGCGGGCTCGCCGAACGCACGCTGGTCACGGTCTCCCCCGGCACCACCGCGCGGGACTTCGCGGTGCGCGCAGGCACGGTGCTGCCCGCCTTCTCCGCGAGGCTCTCTGCCGCGGCATCCGCATTCGACGATGTGCGCTACCTCAGCCGGGAGGGTACCGAGGTGGTCTACCGCTCGGTCTTAGCCCTCGAGAGCGACCTGCGCGCGACCCGTCCGGCATTGTTGTCTGCGGTCGCGACCCCGTGACAGTCGCCGGCACCACCCTCACCCCCACGGTCCGCGCCGCGAGCCGTAAGGGCGTGTTCTGGATCATCGCGGCCGTTTTCTTGGTGCTGATCGCCGTGATCGCACTCGCCACCACCGGCGCCAAGACCGGCGGTGTGCCATTCTCGGCGACCAATCCGGCACCGGCCGGCAGCAGGGCGATCGCCGAGGTTTTGCGCACCAGAGGAGTGGATGTCTCGGTGCCCGCGACCCTTGCCGCCGCCCGCTCCGCCCTGCGTGACTCCCCAGGCTCGACGCTGTTCCTCGTCGACCCTTCTTCCCACCTCGACTCCGCGCAGCTGCGTTCCCTCGCCGCCCTCGCCCACCACGTCGTGGTGCTGGCACCCACCTTTGCGCAGGCCAAGGCCCTGGCGCCAGAGGTCGGTCTCGCCGGAGTCGTCGGCCGCACCTCCCTCACCGCCGGCTGCGACCTGCTCGCCGCGAGCGCCGCCGGTCGAGTGACCGGGCCGGGATCCGGATTTCGCATTATCGACGGTGCCGCAGACGCGACCGGATGCTTCGGCAGCGGCACCAACACGTTCTCGGTCGTCGACATCGCCCGGGCGGGGCGAAAAATCACGGTCGTCGGTACGACCGACGCCTTCGCCAATGAGCACATCGCCGAGTATGGCAATGCCGCGCTCGCGCTCACGCTCCTCGGCGACAATGCTCGTTTGGTCTGGTACCTTCCGACGATCGACGACTCATCGATCAGCGGCCCGACCATCGCCGAACTCACGCCCTCCTGGGTCGGCTCGGTCTCCACGCTGCTCATCATCGTCGCTCTCGTCGCCGCGTTCTGGCGAGGACGTCGCCTCGGGCCCCTTGTGGTCGAGAACCTCCCGGTCGTCGTGCGCGCGAGCGAGACGATGGAGGGCCGGGCACGTCTATACCAGAAGGGTGCGGCACGGCTGCGGGCTCTCGACTCGCTGCGAATCGGTGCCGTTTCCCGGGTGGCCACGCTGTGCGGCCTGCCGCGGCTCTCCACGGTGGATGACGTGATCGCGGCCGTCGCGAGGGCAACCGCGCGCGATCCTGCCGACATCCGTTCCCTGCTGCTCACGGCGGAGCCCCGCACCGACCGTGATCTCGTGCGGCTCTCCGACGAGCTGCTCGAACTCGAGCAGCTCGTCGCTCGCGACATCCTTCCGTCCTGAAATACGAAACCCACCATGGAGAATTAACCAATGACCGAGACCGACCTGGCCGCATCCTCCCTCGACGCCCCGAGCGGCTCCCCCGCCCTTCGCGAGCAATTTGCCCGCGTGCGCGGGGAAGTGGGTAAGGCTGTGGTCGGTCAGGATGGCGCCGTCACCGGGCTCATGATCGCGCTGCTCGCTGGCGGTCACGTACTGCTCGAGGGAGTGCCGGGTGTCGCGAAAACCCTGCTCGTGCGCACTCTGAGCCGGGCGTTGCAGCTCGAGACGAAGCGGGTGCAGTTCACCCCCGACCTGATGCCGGGGGATGTCACAGGCTCGCTGGTCTATGACGCCCGAAGCGGTGAATTCGACTTCCGCGCCGGTCCGGTGTTCACCAACATCCTGCTCGCTGACGAGATCAACCGCACGCCCCCGAAGACCCAGTCCGCGTTGCTCGAGGCGATGGAAGAGCGCCAGGTGAGCGTGGACGGCGAGACCAGGCCGTTGCCGGTGCCGTTCATTGTGGCGGCCACGCAGAACCCGATCGAGTATGAGGGCACCTACACGCTGCCCGAGGCGCAGCTCGACCGCTTTTTGCTCAAGCTCGTGCTCGAGATCCCCGAGCGCGCCGACGAGGTCGAGGT
>JAYTXO010000270.1:0-2059 GCA_043742905.1 Microbacteriaceae bacterium
GCGAGCTGGCGTCCCTTCGCTCCGAGCGCGTGCGAGATGGCGAAGGAGCGCTTCCGCTCGGCGAACCCGAGCATGAGCATCAGGCCCGACGCCGCCACAACCATGATCACGGCGAAGACGAGCTCGAGGCGTGTCAGTCCCGACAGGTCCACGGCGGTCAGGCCCGACAAGGTCGTCTTGATCTCGGCCTGGAGGTCATGGACGGTCGATCCGGAGGCGGGGCCGAGAAGGGTGCGGACCTTCGTCGCCACCACGGAGGATGACGCCGATGTGCGCACAAGCAGCGTCTCGTAGGTGTCGACGTGGGTCGCCGTCGCGACATAGGCGGCGTTCGCGATCAGGAACGAGTCGTGCGGCGCAGTCGGGAACTCCCGCGCCACTCCGACGTACTTGAACACCACTGCCTGGTACGCATGG
This sequence comes from Microbacteriaceae bacterium, assembly GCA_043742905.1. GTDB lineage: Bacteria > Actinomycetota > Actinomycetes > Actinomycetales > Microbacteriaceae > Lysinimonas. Next base: position 418 of record JAYTXO010000270.1, read on the forward strand.
TCGGGGCCTTGCAGCCGAAGCCGGAGGGTGTCGCCGATGTGCAGCTGGAAGTCCTTGACCGTCTCGTCGGAGACGAGGATCCCGTCCGGGGTGGCGGCCAGTCGCGCCAAAGTCTCGCGCGCGGTGCCGCCCTGGAAGTAGGCGTCCGACATCGGTGTCGCCTCTGCGATCCGGGTGGCGTCGATGCCGTAGAGGTCCTGGAGGTCGTTGCCCACGTACGCCAAGCGGTGTCGCATCGGCTGCGCTGCGATGACGCCGGGCAGCGCGAGCGTCCTGGCCTGAAGGCCGGCAGGCAGGCCGGCGGCGCCCGAGAAAACCGTGACGTCGGAGCCATTGGTGAGTTGCGCGTCGACCTTCGCCTGGCTCATGTACGTGGTGTTGAACACAGCCACGGACACCGCGAAGGAGACCGCAAGCGCGATGAGCACCAGCCCGCGCGACAACAACCTGCGTTGGTGGGACATCGAGGAGGACACCACGCCGGACAGACGCCCGGCGAGCGGGCGGATGAGCGTGGCCAGCAGCCGCTTGCCCCTGCGGAGCAGCAGGTCCGACAGGCGCCACGCGAGCAGCGCGAGACCGACCCACAGCATGAGCGGCGCGAGCAGTGTCAGGTAGTTGATCGAGATTGTCGGCACGCCCTCGGGCACGAGCACGACCTTGTATGCGTCGCGCATCGACTGCCAGTAGATCAGGCCGGAGCCGGCAAGAAGCCACAGGTCCAGGTAGAGTCGCTCCCAGATGGGGCGCGGGTCGCGAAGGGTCTGCGCGGCCGACATGTGGACCGTCAGTGTCCGGGCGTCGCGCCAAGCGGGGATGGCGATGGCCACGATAGCGAGCAGGAAGCCGAGGACCGCGGCGATGCTCGCCCATACGAGAGGCGCGCCATGCAGCACGGCTGACAGCGGAAGCCCGAACGCGAGCTTGCCGGCCACGACTGCCCCAGCCAAGCCGAGCACCGTGGCGATCGCGCCCACGAGCAGGGCCTCGCCCAGAGCGAGAGCGGCCACGCCTCGTGGCTGGGCGCCGCGGACGCGCAGGAGCGCCTGCTCGCGGCGCCTCCGGTCGCGGCCGGAAGCGCCTGCGACCAGCGCCAGCATCGCGCCGAGCACGATGCCCGGCAACCCCAGGAACAGGAACAGCAACTCCGAGTAGACGGAATCCGCGCGAGCGGAGTCGAGCAGGGCGGCCAGGTTGTCGCCGACCTTGGCGCCTCCGGCGAACTTCGCCTCGAGGTTGTGCGCGCGCTCCACGACCGCGGTGTAGGCGATGGCGGGGTCGCCGGTCAAGTCGTGCGAGAGTGAGACGTGCACCTGCGTGCGCGCCGAGGCGAACAGGCCGGGCTTCGCACCGAACAGCTTGCGCCACATCTCGATCGGCAGGACCACGATGTTGTCGGGCGGCGCCGTGGCTCCGGCGCCCGGAGGCGCGCCGACCACTTGGAACAGCGAGTCGGCCGCGGGCAGGTCGATCACGCCGTCCACGCGCAGGGCGTGCTCGCTACCGTCCGTTAGCCGAAGGGTGAAGCGGTCACCCACGCCCACGTGCAGGTTCGCGGCGGTCTGCTGCGCCAGCAGCACCCCGCGCCGCGAGCCGGCCAAGTAGCGGACCTCGCCCGGGAACGTCGCGGCATAGTCCGCCG
>JAYTXO010000271.1:0-5267 GCA_043742905.1 Microbacteriaceae bacterium
TACTGACCGATCACCAGGATGCGCTCGCCAGCGTGCTTTTTCACCAGATCCCGCACTACCTGAAGCTTCGCCGGAGCCGTTGCGGCGAGCCGGTAACGCTCGTCGTCGGCGGACGCAGCGTACTCGAGTCTCTCCTGCGCGGGCAGGTCAATCCGTACTTCGAAGCACGAGGCGGGGGAGATGAAGCCCTGGGCCTCGATCTCTTTCCAGGGTGCGTCAAACCGTTTCGGACCGATGAGGCTGAAGACATCGCCCTCGCGACCGTCCTCGCGCACGAGCGTCGCGGTGAGGCCGAGGCGGCGACGGGCCTGCAGCTCGGCGGTGAGTTTGAAGACGGGGGCGGGCAGCAGGTGAACCTCGTCGTAGATCACGAGTCCCCAGTCGAGGGCGTCGAGCAGCGCGAGATGGGCATACTCGCCTTTCCGCTTCGCCGTGAGGATCTGGTAGGTCGCGATGGTGACCGGCTTCACCTCTTTCACCTGCCCGGAATACTCGCCGATCTCATCCTCGGTGAGTGTCGTGCGCTTGAGCAGCTCTGCCCTCCACTGCCGCGCGGAAACGGTGTTGGTCACAAGAATCAGCGTCGTGGTTTCGACCCTGGCCATCGCCCCCGCGCCGACGAGTGTCTTGCCCGCGCCACAGGGCAACACGACAACGCCAGAACCGCCATCCACAAAACTCGAGATCGCCTGATTCTGGTACTCCCGCAGGTTCCACGCACTGGTATTGAGGGAGATCGGATGTGGCGTGCCTGGTGTGTATCCTGCGAGGTCCTCGGCCGGCCAGCCGAGCTTGACCAACTCCTGCTTCACTTGGCCGCGAGCCCAGGCCTGGATCTCGTATCGGTCAATCTCGGAACCCCTGCCCTGCTGGTCCTCAGGCAGGAACAGTAGGGGGGCGATGCGCTTGGCCCGCACAATCTCGCTCAACACCGCGGCATCGCTCGACCGCAGGATGAGCGTGCCATTCTCGTCGCGCTCGATGACGAGCCGGCCATAGCGCCCGACCGTCTCGGCGATATCGATGGAAACACTCTGGGGGATGGGGAATTTGGAGTACTTCTCGAGGGTGTCGAGCATATTTTTGGCGGTGTGACCGGCGGCGCGGGCGTTCCAGAGACCGAGCCGTGTGATGCGGTAAGTATGAATGTGCTCGGGTGCGCGCTCGAGTTCGGCAAAAACGGCAAGGTCGTGGCGGGCATCCTCGGCTGCGGGATGCGCGACCTCGAGTAATACGGTTCGATCGCTTTGCACGATCAGGGGTCCAGACAGCGCATCCACCGTGTAAGCCTAGGTCACGTGGGTGGGTGGTCGTCCGTGGAGGCTGGTTCGCGGCAACCGCGGGCCTATTGCGCTGGCGCTCATACCGGCGCTCACTCCTGCGAGGTCGGCCCTGTCCGCGGATTAGGCCGCACAGAAAACACGGCGAACGTGCTGACCCCCGAGTGCGGCGTGTTGGTCGGATCTTCGGATCGGCGAACACGATCACCGCGGCGGACCTTGCAGCCCCATAATCTTGCCGCCGAGGACTCTGCGCGAGCCGAGGACCCTGCGCGAGCCGCAGCCGCTTGGCGAGCCGAGGAAAGCCCTATTTCGCCGGGGAGATGCCCGCGATGCGCGACAGCGGCAGGGTTCGCTCGATCGCGGCGCGGTTATCTCGACCGCGCAGGCGGCCGCCGGCCACGCTCGTCGGCTCAAGCTGGTAGTCCACCAGCGTGCCGTTCGGCATCGTGACACTCACAGTGAGCGGTGTCTTTGCCTTGATCGCAGCATCCAGCTGGCGGATCAGCCACGCGTGACCGGTCTCTTCGCCCTCGGGCTCACTGCCGAGGCGCAGGCGTTCGACGAGGGCATCAATCGGGTGCGGTCCGTCCACGGGAGCTGGCCGGGCGGTGCGCTGCCGCCGCAGGGCCACGATCTCGCCGTCGGCATCCTCCGCAGCCACCGGGTAGCGCGCATCGCTCACCGACCAGAAGACCACATCAAGGGGGAGGCGACTCTCGGCGCGGTTCGCGGAGGTGCGCTCGAAGCCGAGAGACGACAGGTTTTGATCGACGAGGATCGTGCCGATAAGCAGTTCGTCGTCGGAACGGATGTAGCTGCGGGCATCCGGACGCGGGTTGGTCACGCTGCCCGCCCGTACCTGCCCGTAGCGGCTCGACGCCTCGCCGATGAGGTAGTCCAGAGGCTGCGGGATGCCCGTGAGCGAGATACCGCCGAGAAACTCGAGGATCGACTCCGCCGTCTCACCCGCGGCCATCGCCCGATTTATGCTCGAAGTGGACACGCGGTAGCTGGAGGCCAGGGCGCGACTCTCCACATCGGCGAGTGACCGCAGCCGGGCATCCACCTGCGGGGTAAGCGGCCCGGGAGCGACCACCGAGAGATCGTGCTGCAGGTAAACCTGCTCGACTTCGGCGGGCAAGAGGGCGGTCATCGCCTCCTCAGCCGCGCGGATGCCGTCGGCGAGCAACAGGGATCCAGGCGTGGTGGGCGCCTGATTGGCCGTGATTCCCAGCAGTTCCGCGTCGCGAGTGTAAGCGCCGATGCGCTCGTCCATCCAGTCGCCGCCAGCCGGATACAGCCAGTCGATGTAGCCCCGCAGACCGGAGCCCCACAGTGCGTGTGTGCGCTCGCCGAGCAGCTTGCGGATGTCGGCGGGCAGGCGTTCGAACCAGGCCGAGCCGAGCGTGGCCCAGCGGGCGCCCGTGGAGCGCAGCAGCCAGGCGCTGCCGTTCTCGGTGATCATCCACGACCCGGTCTCGCGGGCGACGAGTCCGGCGCGCTCGGCGACGGCGAGGAAGACGGCCACCGATTCGAGGTCGACGCTCATCGCGTGGGCGAGCCGCTTGCTGTCGGGGAGGGCGACGCCTCCCTTCGCGAGCTGGCGGGCGGGTTCGCGCTCCAGTTCCAGAAGAAGCTCGGTGATAGCCGTGATGGCGGCGAAGGCGCGCTCGGCCCCGAGCCTGTCGATAAAGCGGCGGTCAACATCCGGCACCGGTTCCAGAGCGGCAGGGGCGCTCGCCGCAGTGAGGCCGGCGAGCGAGGGGAGGCCGAAGGCCGGCCAGGAGCGCAGCTGGTCGCGCACGCTGTCGTAAGCAGCGAAGCGGTCCGACTCTGCCTCAAGCAGCAGCAGCCCCGCCACCGCCGCGACGCGATCAGAGACGGATGCCGCGGAGACCTCGCGATCGGAGAGCGCCGACAGCCGCGTGGCTAGCTCCGCGGTCGAGGGCGGCCCGGCCTCCTCGATGAGCTGACAGATCGCGGAGAGCACCGCGAGGGTCTCCCGGTCCAGTCGCGTGAGGATCTGTTGGATCGACGCACGGTCGACGAAGGCCTCGGCGAGGTCGAAGAAGTCCTTGATACCAGATGGGTTTATGTCCCGAGCCCGCATCGCCGCAACGATTGCGACGTCGTCCATCGCGCGGAGGCGCGTCGCCATTGACAGGGTGTCACTCATGTCTACCCGCCCGTTCCTGTGTCCGGCGGCATCGCCGAATCGCTGCGTACTACTTCTTGGTCGAGCTGGAGTTGCGGGGTACTGAGGCGGCAGCATCGCGGCCCCGACGACGCGCGCTGATGACGATCAGTACGATGATTAATAGAAATCCGACGGGCAGCCCCACACCGGGTAGGAGCGCTACAACCTGCCAAAATCCACCCTGGAACTGGTTACCGGGCAGGCCGGATGCCGTGGCGATAATCACGGTGGCAAAAGCCACGATGGACAGGCCGACGATCCCTGCGATCATAAAGGCCAACACTCGTTCGTTACGATGAATAGTCACCGGGGTTTCTTTTGCCACAGTAATAAGGATACGGCCCCCGACTCCCCGTAGTCTTACGGGCACAGCCAAGCGAAAGAGGTACCGCCATGCCCACCGGCAAGGTCAAGTTCTACGACGAAGAAAAGGGCTTCGGCTTCATCAGCTCTGATGACGGCCAGGAAGTTTTTCTTCATGCCTCTGCACTCCCCGCGGGCACGACGGTCAAGGCGGGCGCCAAACTCGAATTCGGCATCGCCGACGGCAAGCGCGGAGCGCAGGCGCTCTCGGTGCGCGTGCTCGAAGCACCGCCGAGTCTTGCCAAGCTGAGCCGCAAGCCGGCCGATGACATGTCGATCATCGTCGAGGACCTGGTGAAGCTGCTCGACGGCATCGGTACCAATCTCAAGCGCGGCCGCTACCCCGACGGCAAGCACGGCAAGACGATCGCCGCGATGCTGCGCAAGGTAGCGGACGAACTCGATGCCTGATTTGGTTGGCCCTGTCTCGGTGGCACCAGGTTCGGTGGTACCGGACTCCGACTTCGAGCTCGGTCGCAGCGCCCTGCTCGAGATCACGTCAGCCGAGTCAATCGGTGCCCCCGCGGGATCGATCGATGAGGGCGACGGCGTCACGACGCTCTACTTCGAGACGCTCCTGTCCGGGTACCCCGGATGGCGCTGGACAGTAAGCATCGCCCATGTGCACGGCACCCCCGCGAGCGTGCTCGAGACCGAGCTGACCCCGGGCGAGGCCGCCCTGCTCTCTCCGGCCTGGGTGCCGTGGGTCGACCGTCTCGCCGACTACACCGCCGCGCAGGACACGGCGGTGGAGGATGACGAGACCAACGACGAACTCGACGATGACGAATCGGAGGGCGACGACGATGACGACGATGACGAAAATGACGACGATGACGACGATGACGACGAGGAGTCGGACGACACGGAAGACGACGAGTCTGACGACGAAGACGACGATGACGACTTCGGCAGCGATGTGCTGCACGGCGGGGATCTCGACGGAGTCGACATCGATGAGTCGGACGGCTCCGACGACGATGACGACACTGACGATGACGAGTACACCGACGATGAGCCGGAAGACGAGCACGAGCGCTCAGTCTGAGCGAATCGACAGGTCGAACGCCTCGACGGCCTACTTCGGGCGTTTGGCCGCGTAGACAAGTCCGGCGAACCCAAGCACAATTCCGGCGACGCAGGTCGAGAGCAGCCAGCCCCTGCCGGTTTCGCTCAGCGGGGCGAGGAAGAGCAGCACGACGATCGTCGCGACGACCCACGTGGCGAGACCGATGAGGATGGGCCTGCGGTCATCCGTCTTCACCGGTATCGGGTCGGGGCGGCGCTCGGAATCCTTCAGGAACACGCGCATGATCAGCTGTTGTCCACGACGTACTCGATGCAGGACACGAGGGCGCGCACGTCATCCGGTTCGATCGCGGTGAAGGTGGCGACGCGCAACTGGTTGCGGCCGAGTTTGCGGT
>JAYTXO010000272.1:0-2870 GCA_043742905.1 Microbacteriaceae bacterium
GTGGAGCGCCCGCGCGTATCGCAGCGCTCGCGCACCTTGAGCCCCGCCGCCGTGGCCGGCAGCCGCACGGAGCCCGTCCATCCCGCCGGCGTACCCGGCGGTCGTGCAGATCTCAACATCACGCGCTCGGGCGCGTCGGCACAGCGTTCGCCACGCGGCGCGCTGCGCAACCCACGCGGTCACGCCGCCGATCTCGGTCCGCTGCGCGCGGCACTCGGCCGCGCTGGTCGCGGTCGTCTGGTAGAGCCCGCAGAAGCACGGGCGCGCCGAGCTGGCCCAGCGCGGGTCATCGTGGTGCGCGCGACCCGTCCGAGCCCGAGGCTCGCGCGGGCACTCCGTGGTCATCGGGTCGCCGTCGCTCTCCACGTGCGCGGTTGCGAGCGCAAGCGGGGATACAGCGACCAGGCGAATCGTGACCGCCACCGCTGAAAACCACCACCCGATCACTGATCGCCCCCAAGCGCCTGCGTGGGCTCCGCGCGGGCCTTCCACCACGCGTCGAACGCCTCATCCAGCACCGCGCCTTCGATGCAGGCCGGGTAGAACGCCCGCACCGCCTCGTGGTACGCGGCGCGCGCGAGGTCCTGTGCGTGCTTGGCGGCGGCGGCGGACAGGCGCCGTGCCGCTCTCCGCTCGGGCCCAACCCCGAGCTCGGCCCACCCGGCTTCGCTCAAGCGAAGCTGTCTTGCCCCGTTGGGTTGGCCCGGCTGCAGCAGGTCCTTCTTGTGCAACCCACGGATCAGACACGCGACGGCGTAGGTGCTCGTGACCTCGAGCATGTCGAGCAGCTCGCGATACGTGGGCGCGGGCCTCGACTCGTCCTCGGCCTGCGCGATCAGGCGCAGCAGGTCGACCTGACGTGGCGAGGCCCCGATCACCGCCGCCCTCGGGTCTGTGCCACCCCGCTGGCCTGGCGCATGATCCAGTCCGCGGCGAGCAGGTGCGGCAGCAAGCGGCGGCCGGCCTCGTCGAGATGCTCCGGCAGCGGGTTTCCCTCGACCGGCTCCGCGTCGCAGAACACCTGGTCCGCGAGCGACGTGAAGATCGACCGCTTGGCGTCCAGCCCGGACACCACCGTGATGCGGGTGTCGGTGAGCGCGGCGCCGAACTCCAGTGCCGCCCCGAACGACACGACCGGGTGATCGGGGTATAGGAGCCAGAGCACGTCGCACTGTGCGACGCCGTGCAGGCAGGCGTTCGCCAACCGGGCGCGGTCGTCGAACGATGCGTCGACCGGGTTGGCGGCGCCGACCTTGCGCACGCTCTCGACCCAGGCGGACGTGAGGGTGATGTACAGGCAGTCGGTGAGTAGCTGGTGCATGCGGTCGGCGAGGTCGAGGTGCTGCGAGCTGCCAGCGATGTAGACTTTCACGGGGTCCCCCAGGTGTGGGTGAGGTGGGCGCCGAGCCAGAGGATCTCCAGCCACTCGGCGAGGTCGAGCGCGTCGGCCGCCGTGCGGGTCGCGGGCGGGGCGTGCAGGGCGGGCGGGGCGAGGTCGCCGAGCTTGACTGCGACCTCAGCTGCGAAGCGCTCGCGCTCGGCCGCGGGGAGCGCAGCGAAGCCCGGGCGGGCGGGGTCGCCGACCTCAGGCAGCGGCAGCGGCGCGGGGCCGCTGCAGAGCGCGGTGAGAACGGTTGGGGTCACAGCGGCTCGGCATACACGTTGCCGAGGTCGTCCGTGACCAGCTTGCAGAGATGGTAGCCGGACCGGGGGCCGCGGGTGTCGCCGACCGTCGCGCACATGACCTCGCCGCCGCCAGCGGGCTGGACGCGGGTCGAGACCCGCCACACGCACGCGAGGTCGCGGGACAGGACCTCGCGACCGTGGTTCGCGTGCTCGGACCCCTGCAGGACCGCGGGCGCGAGGCGGTGGCGCAACAGCGTGTCGACCATCGACCCGACCGGGAAGCTGTTCGCGGGCGCCCACGAGTGGGCCGATTCGTGCGCGCTGCGCGTGTCGTCCGAGGGTTGGAGCGCGACCTCGAGGTGTCGCAGCATCTCGTGGGGGCTGGGGATGATCAGGGTGGCCATGGGTCTCCGCGCGGTTGCACGTGGAACGGGTCGGGGCTCGTCAGGCAGGGGCTAACCCTGCGACGGCGCGTGACTGTCTCAAGCAGCCGCGCGCCGTTTCGCCCTGCGGACCGTGCGGGGGCATGGTCGGGGCGGTTACCAGCCGCGCATCTCGCGAGCGCCCTCCTCAGCCGCCCGCTCCTGGTCGAGCGCGTTGAGCGCGTCGCGGTCGGCCTGCGTGAGGTCCGCGCAGTCCTGCAGGTTGCGCGGGTTCGGCTCCATCGCCTCGGTCCGGTAGATCTTGCGGTCCGAGTACCCGCCTCTGCGGGCGAGCGCGCTGCGGGCGGACCCGCTGCACAACTTCTGGTCGCGCTTGAGGCAGGCGTCGGCCAGCTTGAGCGTCGGGTGCGCATGGCCGCAGCCGAGGCGGACGCTGCCGAACGTCGTGTAATTCCAGGTGGGCTGCGTCTCGGCATCGTTGATGATGTCGGCGCAGATCTCGCGCGCATCCACCTCGACGATCACCGTCTCGCCGCCGACGAGCAGGGAGACCGACTCGATCGGCGACGCGGACAGGGCGCGGTCGCAGATCTCGATCTGCTTGAGGTCGCCGGTCTCCGCGGCCTCGGCGCGGAGCGTGCGGATCTGCTTAGCGGTGATGGTCTCGGCGGTGAGCGGCGGCGTGTTCGGCATGTCCCTGTTTTAGTGCCGCGACCGCAAAACGTCAAGCGCAATGTTCAGTGTTTCGTGCAAAACACTGAAATCGTCTGTCACCAGCGCCAGAAGTGCGCGAGACAACTCGCGCTTTCAGGATCGTTGATCGTGCCTCCGATCGGCGAGCACGCGAGGTCCTGCTGCAGC
>JAYTXO010000273.1:0-4161 GCA_043742905.1 Microbacteriaceae bacterium
TGCGGCCCAGACCATCGGGACGCTGGCGCCCGTCTTTGCCCGCGGCGAGATCAGCACCATTCGCGGCGTCGAGGTGGAGTTCGTACTTGTGCAGAACCCGGCCAGCTTCCAGCTCAACGTCGACGCACTCGATGAGGGTCTCGACCAGGTGCTTGTGGCGATGGGTTCCGACGTGCGCGATCCAGCCTACTTCTGGCCCGTGGATGCCCGTCGCATCGGCCGCGCCCGCTTCGTCACCGGGTCAAAGGCTGCCGAGATCGCGCTCCAGCTCGCCTACCAAGGGGTTGCGATCGACGTCGTGGAACCCGATCTGCTGGTTGCGATCGAGGCGTTCTTCGCTCTTCCCGCTCCGGCTCGCGGGATCAAAACCGTCATCTTCACCGCTGATTCGATGCGTCGCACCCGCGCTCATCTTGGGCTGACCTCGTGACCGCGATCCTGCAGTTCTTTCCCGAGCGACTCGACGTGAACGGTGATGCGCAGAACGCGTTCGTCCTCGCGCAGCGGGCCCGCTGGGCCGGACTCGATGCGGAACTGGTCGCCGTCGCACCTGGTGATCGAGTGCCGTCCGAGCGTCCGGCAGTGATCGTCGTCGGTTCCTCGGTGGACTCCGACCTTGTGTCGCTCCGCGCCGACCTCGCCGACTTCTCCGCTGCGCTGCACGATTGGGTGGCTGCGGGAGTGCCGTTGCTTGCGGTCGGGACCGGCTTTGAGGTGCTCAGCCAGGGCATCCAGTTCGGCGACGCGGCGCACCCCGACGAGTTTCTCGAGGGTCTCGGCATCTTCCCGGGTCGCGCCCTGCCGCTGCCGTCACGGGCCATCGGGGATTTGGTTGTCGACGTCCGTGAGGGCCGTCTGGTCGGCTTCGAGAACCACGCGCGCGGATTCTTGTTCCCGGTCGATGCGCCAGCCCTTGGTGCGGTCGTGAGCGGGACGGGCAACGACACGCGCGCCGAAGGCTCCCGCGTCGGCACAGCGATTGGCACCCACTTGCACGGGCCGGTGCTTGCCAAGAATCCGTTGCTCGCCGACGCCATTCTGAATGCCGCGTTCGGCGAGCACGCCCGCCCGGATTCGGGGGAGGCCGCGCGGGTGGACGGCTATGCCTTCGCCGCGCGCGCCGCCATCTTGGCGAAGCTGGATCTCCCGGCGGAACGTTAGCCCGCAGAACTCTGGGCGCTCTGTCGACGGTCTTGGGGGATGTCGTGGCCGCTTTTGGCAACTTCACCATCGACGCCAGCGACCCGAGGGACGCGCGCGACGCGCCCGAGGAGTCCGACGCCGAGAACAGAGAACGTCCCGGGGCCAGGGGCCACCGGGACGTTCAAGCAATGGGGAGCTGCCGCTCAGCTACCCGGCAACTTACTCAGCCGGCGAGCGGGTCTCGATGAGACGGTCACTCTCGTCGTGCCAGGCGATCGCCGTCGGCGCGAGCTTCTCTTTGAACTTCGCACCATGGTGGGCGCAGAAGAGGAGTTCGCCGGAGGCGAGGGTGACGCGGACATATGCCTGGGCGCCGCAGCTATCGCAGCGGTCCAAGCCCGTGAGGGTGGGCCGTTCGAGTTCGTCGATGGTGTCAGTGATCTGGGTCATGGTGTGCTCCCTCGGGCTCGTAGTGCGATCCGTTAGACCAATCAAACCACCGACGTGTGTCGGAGGTATGCCATTGACGTTGCATTTCGCTGACCGCGTACCGAGCTAACCCTGGGGGGTGTCGCACCGAACGCCGCCGGCGGATCGTCTTAGTGTTGAAGACGGTCTTCCCATCAACCATTCCCGGCGCGGGTCTCGCGCAGCAGCCCCAGAAGGAGCGTCGTCCGTGACGAACGCCGACTACAACGCCCGGCACCTCAGTGTGCTCGAGGGTCTCGAGGCTGTTCGTAAGCGCCCGGGCATGTATATCGGTTCAACTGATTCCCGCGGCTTGATGCATTGCCTGTGGGAGATCATCGACAACTCGGTGGACGAGGCGCTGGGTGGCCACGGCTCCGACATCTCGGTGCTGCTGCATCCTGACGACAGCGTCGAAGTCCGCGACACGGCGCGCGGCATTCCGGTCGACATCGAACCGAAGACCGGGCTCAGCGGCGTCGAAGTCGTTTTTACCAAGCTGCATGCCGGCGGCAAGTTCGGCTCGGGCTCGTACGCCGCGTCCGGTGGTTTGCACGGCGTCGGCGCCTCCGTCGTCAACGCGCTCTCGGAGCGACTCGACGTGGAGGTCGACCGTGACGGCAAGACTTGGGCGATGTCTTTCCACCGCGGCGAGCCAGGTGTGTTCGCCGATTCGGGCGCGAATGCCAGCGAGAAACGGCCGGATGCGCCCTTCACCCCGTATATCTCAAACAGCGAACTGCGGGTAGTGGGCAAAGTTGCCAAGGGCGTGACGGGCACGCGCATCCGCTACTGGGCCGACCCCCAGATCTTCACAAAGGGGGCGGGCTTCCAGCTGGCAGAGCTCGTGGATCGGGCGCGCCAGACCGCGTTCCTCGTGCCCGGGCTCGGTATCGACATCCTGGACAGTCGCGGCGAGATACCCAACCGTGAGAACTTCCGCTTTGCCGGGGGCATCGGTGAGTTCGTCGATTTCCTGGCTCCGGATGCGGCGCTCACGGCCACCTGGCGCGTGCAGGGCACGGGCGGATACACCGAAACCGTGCCGGTGCTCCAGGAGAACGGCCATATGGTTGCCACCGAATTGAGCCGCGAGTGCGAGGTTGACATCGCCCTGCGTTGGGGCACCGGGTACGACACCGTGTTCCGGAGCTTCGTCAACATCATCGCAACGCCGAAGGGCGGTACCCACCAGGCCGGCTTCGACCAGGGGCTGATGAAATTCGTCCGCACCGAGGTCGAAAGGAACGCCCGCCGCCTCAAGGTCGGCACGGACAAGCTGGAGAAGGAGGACATCCTGGCTGGCCTCACTGCGGTACTCGCGGTGCGCCTGCCCGAACCGCAATTCGAGGGCCAAACCAAGGAGATCCTCGGCACGCCCGCCGTCCGTGCGATTGTCGCCACCACGATCGCGAAGTCGCTGGCTGAGCGCTTCGCGAGCCCGAAGCGCGACGACAAGGCGCAGTCCTCCCTGGTGCTCGACAAGATCGTGTCCGAGATGAAGAGCCGGATCTCTGCCCGCGCCCACAAGGAGACCCAGCGCCGCAAGAACGCGCTGGAGAACTCCTCACTGCCGGCCAAGCTCGTCGACTGCCGCAGTTCGGACGTAGCGAACAGCGAGCTGTTCATCGTGGAGGGCGACTCGGCGCTCGGCACGGCGAAGCTTGGGCGGGACAGCGAGTACCAGGCGCTGCTCCCGATCCGCGGCAAGATTCTCAACGTGCAGAAAGCCTCGGTGAGCGACATGCTCGGCAACGCCGAGTGCGCCTCGATCATTCAGGTCATTGGTGCCGGATCCGGCCGAAGTTTCGACCTCGAGCAGGCTCGGTACGGCAAGGTCATCATCATGGCCGACGCGGATGTGGACGGCGCCCATATCCGGACACTGCTCCTGACTCTGTTCTTCAGGTACATGCCCGAAATGATTGCCGATGGTCGCGTGTACTCCGCAGTGCCCCCTCTGCATCGCGTGGTGATCATGAATCCAGGGTCGAAGCCGAACGAGACGGTCTACACCTACTCAGAAGCTGAGCTGCAAAGTGTTCTGGCCAGCCTGAAGAAGACCGGGCGTCGCTACCAGGACCCGATTCAGCGCTACAAGGGGCTGGGGGAGATGGATGCCGACCAGCTGGCCGAGACCACTATGAGCCGAGAGCACCGCACGCTGAGGCGCGTACGGGTGCCGGACGCGGAAGAAGCCGCGACTGTCTTCGAGCTGTTGATGGGTAACGATGTCGCTCCGCGCAAGGATTTCATCATCGCGGGTCAAGGACTTGACCGCGGGCGAATTGACGTCTAGAACACGCGTGACCGCAGTGGCGGTTGGCTGATCCGGGCGGGCGGGGACCCGGGCGACCAGCCAACCGGCTGGTGCAGTGGGCGCTGCGGTCCAGCGACAATGGCGTGGTCTTGCAGGTCACGCCGGATGTCGCTGCCGGTCGAACCCTCGACGGGGATTTCTCCACAGGGATTTCTCGCGGCGGGTGTTCGTCTCAGCGGAGGACGCCACTTTGTCGACGTAGTCTTTTCACCATGGACAGACAGCCGCTG
>JAYTXO010000274.1:0-2651 GCA_043742905.1 Microbacteriaceae bacterium
CAGCGAGCAGTGAGTTGACCCGTTCGCCCGGGATGTTGCGGTGGATCAGCATCTTCGGCAGCCGCTCGGCGACGATCGAGGGCTGCTCCAGCGACGCCAGCCGCAGCGAGATGGTGAAGCTGCGCGGTCCATCCGGCCCGAGCGCGACCCAGCTCGAGACGCGTCCGAGCTCGCTGCAGGTCCCCTCGACCAGGATGCCGCCCGGTTGCAGTCGCGCCGCCATGGTCGTCCAGGCGTCTGCGACTTCGCTCTCGTCGTACTGCCGCAGCACGTTGAGGGCGCGGATCACGGCCGCGGGCCGGCCTCCCGGCGTCGGGATCTCGAAGCCGCCGAGCCGGAAGGTAACGCCGTCGCGGGCGGCGGTCGACGCGATCCGGACCCGCTCGGGATCGATCTCCACGCCGACCACCTCGACGTCGGGTCTCACCGCCGCGAGCCGGTCGCGCAGCTCGAGCGTCGTGGTCGCAGAAGAACCGTAGCCGAGGTCCACGACGAGCGGATCAGGGGTGGCGCGCAGAACCGGGAGGGTCGCGATCCAGCGGTCGATGCGCCGCAGACGGTTGACCCCGGTGGTGCCGCGCGTGATGCGGCCGCGAGGGGAAGTGGGCCGGGCCATCACGGCTCCAGCGTGGCGCGCACGACTCGAGCCAGTCCCGCGACGTCGACCGCGACGGTGGTGTCGACGCGGATCGGGTTCTCGGTGATCGGTCCCGCCCCCTCCCAGAACCCCGGCCCCCATGACCCGTGCGTGTCGTGCCGGAGTGGCATCCGTCGCTCGAATCGCTGCCGCGCGAGTTCCTCGGGGATGTCGCACCACACCTCAAAGACGCGCGGCTCACGCATTGTGGCGACGCCCGCCTCGAAGAACGTTCGATCCCTCGTCGAAAGCCAGATCGCGTCGAGAACGACTCCGCCTTCGACCGCTCCGGCGAGTGCGTAGAGGGTGTCGAGCGCGAGGCCCCCAAGTCGCGCGCTCGAGACGCGCGGCCAGGCAAGTCTGGCGAAGTTCTCCTTGAGTACGTCCTTGGAGAGAACGACCCACCCGAGACGCTCGGCGAGCTCGGCAGCGAGCGTCGACTTTCCGGATGCCGGGAGTCCGTTGACGAGCACCACCCGATCGGCCACACCCCATTCTGACGGCGGTTAGCGGCAATACCCGAATGGATAGGCTGATTGGCATGACCACCACGCTCATCTTGCTGCGCCACGGCAACTCGGACTGGAACACCAAGAACCTCTTCACCGGCTGGGTCGATGTCGACCTCAGCGAGCAGGGGCGGGAAGAGGCCAAGCGGGCGGGCGAGCTCATTCGCAACTCGGGTCTGCTGCCGGATATCCAGTACACCTCGCTGCTCAAGCGGGCTATCCACACCGCCGACGTCGCCCTCGCCGAAGCCGATCTCGACTGGATCGACGTGAAGCGCAGCTGGCGGCTCAACGAGCGCCACTACGGCGCACTGCAGGGCAAAGACAAGGCGCAGACGCTCGCCGAGTTCGGCGAGGAGCAGTTCCTGACCTGGCGTCGCAGCTTCGACGTGCCCCCACCTCCGCTCGATGACGACGCGGAGTTCTCGCAGGCACACGACCGCCGCTACGCCGGGCTCGGCGCCGATTTGCCCCGCACCGAGTCACTCAAGTTGGTCATCGATCGGATGCTGCCGTACTGGCGCTCCGACATCACCCCGGATCTCGCGGCCGGCAAAACCGTGCTGGTCACCGCCCACGGTAACTCGCTCCGCGCTCTCGTGAAGCACCTCGACGGCATCTCGGATGACGCGATCGCCGAGCTCAACATCCCGACCGGGATCCCGCTGGTCTACGAGCTCGACGACTCCTTCATTCCCACCGGCCCGAGCCGCTACCTCGACCCGGATGCCGCTGCTGCGGGCGCCGCAGCCGTCGCGAGCCAGGGCAAGAAATAGGGCAGCTCCCGACGCACTGCTCGCCGGTGCCGCCAAAGATCACGCGTCTAGCGGCACCCAGTCGCCGGTAGCAAGGTACTGGACTTTCTTGGCGATCGAGACCGCGTGGTCAGCGAAACGCTCGTGATAGCGGGAGGCGAGGGTGGCATCCACCGTGTCGACGGCCGCGCCCTTCCACGTCTCGCCCAACACCTTGTCGAAGACGCTCAGGTGCAGCGCGTCGACCTTGTCGTCCTCGTTGCGGATGTCCTCAGCGATATCCATGTCTTCGGTGCGCAGTAACTCGGTGAGCTTCTTTGCGATCTCGACGTCGAGCGCGCCCATCTCGCGGAAAGTGCCCCGCAGGCCCTTGGGAACGACCTTCTCCGGGAAGCGGTACCGCGAGAGTTGCGCGATGTGCTCGGCCATGTCACCCATGCGTTCGAGCGACGCGCTGATGCGCAGCGCGCTCACGACGATGCGCAGGTCGCGGGCGACAGGCTGCTGTCGAGCGAGGATCTGGATGGCGAGTTCGTCGAGTTCGGCCGCGAGTTCGTCGATCTTGTGGTCGTCGGCGATGACCGTCTCGGCCAGCGCCACATTGGACTCGTTAAACGATTCCGTCGCGCGCTCAATGGATTTGGCGACGAGGGTAGAGATCTCGACCAGACGGTCCTGGACCTCTCGCAGTTCCTGCTGGAACACCTCGCGCATGACGACTTCCCCTTTTCGCTGGCAGGCACGATAAAA
>JAYTXO010000275.1:0-1536 GCA_043742905.1 Microbacteriaceae bacterium
GGCGCCTCCAAGTAGCCCTTGGCGGCCGTGCGCTCCCCCACCGCGGCATTGAATGCGAACGTGGCGCCAGGCGCGACGAGCTTGCCATCGAGAGCGGCGGCGAGCGTGCGGATGTTATTGACCCGCTGCGTCGCCGACGCGGAATACGTCGTGGTGAACGTCCCTATCCGATCGGTGACGCCCATCGTTTGGGCCTGCTCGGTGGTGATCGTGGGACGCAGCTGGGTGAACTTCAGGCCCGCGGTGCGAGGACCGCTCCCCTTGAGTATCCCGGCCAGATCGACCGCGAGGGCTTTCGTGTCGGGACCGAGGCCGACCTGCCCGGGCTTGATGGTGACGCGGGCACCGTTCGCGATGAACTGGGCGTCGATGGCCGGCTTGGTCACGCCCTTGGTCAGCGGGAAGACTGTCGACGAGACTTGCTCGGGATCGAAGCCGGCGACCAGCTTCAGGCGCTCGCCGGCTTTGGGGACGATGTCGCTACCCGCGGCCGCTGTCGCAGACGCCTCGGGAGCAGATGCGGGCACCTTGTAGAACGTCAACCAACCGGCGAGACTCGCCGCCGAGATCGACCACGCGTGCGATTCCCACGTGAGGCTGACAGGCCCGGACACCAGGTTCTTCGCGTCCGCCAGGGCATCCGCGGCATCCTTGTCGGAGACATTGACCGGCACGGTACCGACGGTGAACACGGCCACGGGCTCCGCAGCCAAAAACGCGGTCTTCAGCGATGCTCGGACCTGCTCCGCCCGCAGACCCGTGCCCAGCTTCGCGGGCACGAGCGCGACCGTTGTGCCATCCACCGTGATGGATGCGTCGCGACCAGGGACCGCCACCGCCGCATTCGCTGTCGCGAAGAACACGGCGAGCTTGTCATCGCTCACAGAGACGGTCACGGGGACGAATCGCGAGCCCGAGATCGCGGCCACACGCTCGCCGGTCTGCCGGAAGAAGCCTCCGGAACGGCCGATCTTGTACGCCGCCTCGGCGGCCTGCGAGGCGTCAAGCGACGCATCGACCGTGGTCGCGGCCACCGCCCACGTCTTGTCCGCGGCTTTGGCAGTGATGGTGCGGCCCAGCTTCGGTCCGACGCTTGCCGTGATCCGTGCGGCGGCATCAGACGGCTTCAGACCGCCGATCGAGACCCCGCCGGCCCGGACGCCGTACTGGATCCGACCGCTGGTGGCCATCGCGTCACCGACGCCCACGACGAGCAGCAGACCCACCACGACGGCCGGGATCACGATGCCGAGCTGGACTCCGCGAGACAGCTGCCCCCAATGGACCGCGCGCCCGCTGGTGAAGCCTGCGCCTCGAGCCTCTGTCCTGCGAGCGCGACGCGAGACATACGCCTCGTCGTCACTCCACGGAGCCGCCTCGTCGAGCCTGTCGCCGCGACCGACGGGCCGCTCCTCGACATCCGGGCCGGTCTCCGACCCCGACGACCGAGCCGATCCGGTCGCGGTCTGCACGCTCCAGTGGTCTTGGGGCGCGGCAGCTTCCTCGGTGCCGGGAAGCGGCTCCACGCCCGCTCCG
>JAYTXO010000276.1:0-4057 GCA_043742905.1 Microbacteriaceae bacterium
ATTTCGGCGCTGACGAACATCGCCTCGAAAAACTGCGCCATAGGGGAGTGGCGGAAGGGGTCGGAGAAGTCGAATCCGGCGTTCGAGAGCAGCGCGACACGGGTGCCGCCCTGGTGGAGCGCAGCCAGCAACTCGACGGTGCCTGGCTCGACGCTGATCCAGCTCCGGATGTCGGCAGCCCAAAGTTGCTGCAGCTGCGCGGGCGACCACTCGACCCCGGCGTCGCCGGCGATGAGGCTCCAATACTCATGGGGAAGCGTGACGCCCTGGTCGAGATCGTCCCGGTAGCGGTCGTACAGTTTCCAGAACTCGGCGGGGTCCAGTCCCGAGATGGCGACGAGCGTTCGGCGGTCGACCTCGCTCTGGGAAACCGAGATCACCTCCCCGTAATCGAAGACGATGACGCGGTCGCGGATTCGGATGTTCACCTCTCCAAACTATCGTTGCCACATGACCGGTGAGACTCACGCCCTCTTCGCTTCGGCCGACGCCGCACGCTGGATCGCGGTCCCCGGCGATGTCGACGACAAGTACTCCCGCGGCGTGGTCGGTTTCGTGACGGGCTCGGCACATTACCCGGGAGCCGCGGTGCTCGGCGTCGAAGCCGCAGCTCACACGGGTGTCGGCATGATTCGCTATCTCGGGGCCGGCCGTCCGACCCGACTCGTGCTGCAACGTCGGCCCGAGGCCGTCAGCGTGAACGGTCGGGTACAGGCCTGGGTACTCGGCTCCGGCCAGGATCCCGCGAAGTTGGATGACGCCACGCGGGAGCTTCTCGACTCGGCCCTCGCACAGAAGGTGCCGACCGTGCTCGACGGCGGCGCGCTGTCGAGACGAGCGGATGCTGCGGGTCCCGTGCTCCTCACCCCGCACGCACGCGAACTAAGCCGCCTGATCGAGTGGGAGCTTGCCGAGATACTTGCCGACCCGGAATCCGCCGCCCGCAGCGCGGCCGCCGAGTTCGACGCTACCGTGCTGCTCAAGGGGCACACCACGCACGTTGCCAGTCCGGACGGTACGTTGCTGCGCGTGCGCTCCGCGCCCACCTGGCTGGCGACCGCGGGAGCGGGGGATGCGCTGGCCGGGATCCTCGGTGCCCTGCTTGCCACGCATCACGAGGAACTGGCCGCCGATTCGGGCGTGCTCGCGCAGCTGGCCGCGACCGGGGCGGTGCTGCATGGCCTCGCTGCTGAGGTCGCCAGCGCGGGGGGGCCGCTCACGATCCTCGACCTGACGGCCGCGCTGCCTGGCGTAGTCGTGGGGCTCCTGTCGGCGCGCTGATCGGTCCGTCGGCGGGAGCCGGTTACCCTGGAATCATGACGGACGCCGCCCCGCGACCGCGCGGCGTGCGTGCGGTCTTCGCGACTATCGTCGGGAGCCCGATCGTGCTCTGGGGCGCCTTCGTGCTCGTGCATTTCTGGCTCGGTGTGCAGGGGTTGGCCGGTCCGGGACTTCCGCTCGGCGACGTGACCCTGGTCTACAAGTTCTGGGTCGAAAACGGGATCGTCTCGCACCACTGGGTCGGTCTCGACACCTCGTGGGTCTATCCGATCGTCGCGCTGCTCCCGATGGTCGTCGCCTACGCCTTCGGCCCGCTCCACTACGACAGCGTGTGGCTCGGCTTGGTCACGCTGGTGAACGTGGCGGGCTTTTCCGTGATCATGGCGTTCGGTCGCGACCGCCGCGTCGCTCACGTCGCCTGGTGGTGGCTCGGGCTGCTCGGGCTGCTCGGGCCCGTGGCTCTCGGCCGCATCGACTCGATCACTGCGCCGGTGGCGATCGTGGGCTTGCTCTGCCTCGCGACGGCTCCCCGGTTGGCCGGGGCGCTGCTCGCGGTCGCGACCTGGATCAAGGTCTGGCCCGCGGCCCTGATCGCTGCCGCGCTTATCGCAATCCGCGAGCGCGTTCGCTTCGCGATCTGGGTCGTCGCGGCCTCCGTCGTCATCGTCTTGATCGCCATGGCTCTGGGCGGCGGGAAGTACCTGTTCAGCTTTGTGACCCAGCAGACCGGTCGTGGCCTGCAGATTGAGTCGGGCCTCGGCACTTTCTGGATGTGGGACGCGTTCTTCCACCCCGGTCAGACGAGCGTTTACTACGACAACAAGATTCTCACCTACCAACTCCACGGGCCGGGAGTGGAGGTGGCGGCCGCGATTGCGACGCCGCTGCTTGCGGCCGCGGTCGTCGCGCTGCTCGTTTTGGCAGTCACGGCGACCCGGCGTGGCACCGCGGCTGCCGAGCTGTTGCCGCCGCTCGCCCTCGCGATCACGACCTCGCTCATCCTCTTCAACAAGGTCGGTTCGCCGCAGTTCGTGACCTGGTTGGCCGTGCCGATCGTCTTCGGGCTGTCAACAGCGGCGACCGGACGCGGAATGTCATTCCGCGTCCCGGCTCTGCTTGCCCTCCTCATCGCGGCTCTCACGCAGCTCATCTACCCCGACCTCTACCAGGAGCTGCTGCGGCTCCATGCCACCGCGCTGCTGGTGCTGAGCGCCCGCAACCTGCTCTACGTGGTGATGCTGATCTGGGCCGTCGACGCGCTGCTGGGACTGCTGAGCTCACGCGCCGACTTCGCGCTCGGCGAGGACGCCGACTGGCTGCCGAGGGTGTGGCCGTTCGGCGAGTCTGTACCGCTGTCGACCTCGGCACCCACTCGGGCCGACGCCGGAGACGCCGGGTACGCCGGGTAGCTCGGTAAGTGCACGACGGCGAGTGTCTATCGCGCGACCTGAACCGCTCTTATGACCGGGCTCCTCGCGGCGCGCGCTCGGCTCGACGCACACTCGCAGTCGCAGTCGATCGCGGCCGCATCACCAGCCGTTTCTTTGCCGTGACCGGCCTAGAAGCTGATGTTGTCCACGACATCCTGGATCAGGATGCCGTCCTGAATCGCGCGCTTCCGCAGCGCCACTTTGGTGCCGACATCGATGCCTGCGACGCGGTACTTCTCCCGGATGCGCTTGAGATAGCTCTTCGCTGTCTCTTCGGAGATGCCGAGTTGGTAGGCCACCGACTTGACCGGTTCACCGCCACCGTAGAGAGCCATGACGCGACGCTCTTGGGCGCTCAGTTTGGGTGCCCCGCCGACGTCGGCGGCGTTGAGCGCGAGGTCGAGCTCGGCCGAGACAAAACTCTCACCCTTGAAGGCCGCCCGGATCGCCTCGACGATCATGCCGGCATCCTCGCTCTTGACGAGGTAGCCGAGCGCTCCAGCACCGAGCGCCTCCCGAACCACGTTGGGCTCCGAATACGTGCTCATCAACACAACCTTCACGCCGGTGGTTTTGAGCGTCGAGATCTTCAGGGCGACCGGGATGTTGTCCTTAAGGTCGAGGTCGAGTAGCACAACATCCACCGGGAACTCGGGGTGCGTCAGCAGTTCCGGCCAGGTGGAGACAGCCGCGACCATCGAGATGTCGTCTGCGGCGTTGCGGATCCACTCGGTGAGAGCACCGAGAAGCATCTTGTGGTCATCGACGAGTGCGAGACGGATGGGAGCCACGTCGGCTCTCCTTTCGTAGGTGCTGCGCGGTGAGGGGTGACGAAGTTGTACGGCAGGCCACGTCGATCAGATCAGACGTCGGCCGGATTGTCGACGAGGCACTTGATGTCGACGCGCAGGCTGGAGTCCTGGGTGTGGTCAGAGTAGTGCCCGACGCGACCCAGGGCGTCCCAGATCGACGGATCGACACGATTCCGTGCCACACCGGTCGTCGTGATCGTGATCGGGATCAGGATTTTGTGGTTCGGGACCGGATCGTCGCCCGGGACGACGGGCCCGACCTGCAGGCTCACCGTACGATTCGCGTTGGAGGTGAGCGTGTCGCCGACCAAGAGCCATGCGGCCGCCAGCAAGCCGTCGCGCTGGATCGGGTCGAGCAGTCCGGCGAGGCTCGACTTGTCGGCAAGCGTGACTGCCTTGCCGAGCATCTCGGACTCGCTGACCGCGTGGTATAGCCAGGTTTCGCGCCGGCCCTCGATGAGATGCAGACGCAACTCGGTGGCCAAAGATGCCGCTACCGAGGCCATCTTCGGCGCGAGTGGAAGCGGTGTCTTC
>JAYTXO010000277.1:0-2309 GCA_043742905.1 Microbacteriaceae bacterium
GGGTACCGGCCTCGGACGGTGACCAGGATGCCCGCGTCATCGATGGTCAGGTCGCCGACCATGAGTTCGCCGAGTTCGGATGAGCGAAGCCCCGCCCCCGCGCACAGGGCGAGCATCGTGGAGGCCTTCTGGACGCGGAGCGCCGTGGACTGCCCCAGCGCCCACCGCTCGTGCGCGTTCATGGCTGCTGCGTCGTAGGGCGGTTCACTCGTGCGGGCGTTGAGCGCTGTCAAAGGTGCCGGGTTGTCCTCTGGTACGAGGACTTCCGAGATGCGCAGCAGCATGGACCGGTAGTTCCGACGGCTTCCGTCACTGAGTTGCCGACCACCGGGAGCGACACGCTTGCGGCGGTCGGACTGCACGTAAAGCTCGATGGTTTGTCGGCTGAAGATGACATCGAACGAGAGCGGCAAGCCTCGCGACTGGCGGCACCAGATTACGTACGGGGCGCTGACGGTGAGGAGCCGCTGTGCGGTGTAGACGGTCTGAGGTGCGGCGAGGGTTGCAGCGTCGATGACGAACTGACGAACCTCCGGCCATGTCTCCAACCCGTCGTTGGGGGTATAGGTCTCGAACACTGAGAACACCCCCTCCCCCACATGGCTGTAGATACCTCCAATGAGCATCCCATGCGCATCGGACATCGGAGCACTGAAGGTCCCGACCAGTGTCAGTAGGCTCGGGGCATGAGTCCTCGCCCAGCGCGTCTCGCCCCACACCAGCTGAGTGTCGGATGGCCGGACTCCCCCAGCGACGAAAGCTCCGCCGAGGTCGCGCGACGGTTTGCGCTGAACGTGCGCGCGGCGATGGGCGGGCGCAGCATCCGCGAATTCGCCCGCGACACCGGCGTCGACCGTGCGAGTATCACCGGCATCGTCAACGGTGGCACCTGGCCGGACCTCCAGGTCATCGCTCGACTCGAGGCGGCCGCCGGCAAGGCCCTTTGGCCGACCTTCACCGGGCGCGCGGAGTAGGGCTCGTTCGAACGCTGAGACTCGGGGCTGATTGTGATCCATGCCTTCTCTATGCCGAGACGCGACAATCGGCTGGAAACTAAACTGGGAATCAACCTGTTGTACAAGGAAACAGACTTACAAGTAGCGCTCACGCGGAAACCGCAGTGGGGAACTCATCTCAGACAGGCTTTCAAGTAGGCTCGACACCATGCCGAGATCTGACCCAGCCCAGACTGGTTTTAAATACCAGCCGCGCGAAATGGTTCGCAGCCCGAGACAGTTCGGCAAGTCGAGCGCCGTCCTGGAGCCGGCCGACGGGATTGGGCTCGACGATCCGAGGTTGGGCGCGGCTCGCCTTCAGCACAAGGTCGCAAACAGTGTGCGGGAGGCGTTGCTCGCTCGAGGTGAGCTTCTTCAAAACCTCGCGGAAACAGCACCCGGCGTGCCCGGAATGAGTTACGACCGCTTGCTGCGGATCGCTCGCGGGGAAACACTGATGCAGCTCGCGGATCTTGTCAACTGGGCTGCAAGATATTCCGAGGTCCGCCAGTTGCTGGCGAATGAACAGTTCGGTTATCAGGCTGAAGAACACACGACCTGACTAGATTTCCAGGCCTTTACAAAGCAGATCGAGCTCGATCACAGTGCCGTCATTGTCACAGTCCAAACGGCGTCCGGAACTTCCCCTTGGCGCTCTGGCGGATCGCCCGAGCGAGCGGTGTGTACAGGCCGGCCCTGTATTTGATCTTCTGCTTGAGACGGCTGGGCTCGATGAAGCCCTGCACTTGGGAGATGCCGAGGGTGCGTTTGACGCTGCGCTTGGCGGCGGTCACCCCCAGGATGGTGCTGAGCGAGGGTTTGCGGTAACGAAAGATTCTCACTTCGTGCCTTTCTGTTCGCCCAGGAGGTAGGCGGTGACGGCCGGCCAGTCCGGGTAGTCGTCCGTGCCGAACTTCACCCACTCCCCCTCGAACTCGCTCGCCCCATTGTTAGGTCGGTCGTCGATGAGGTAATCGCCACGGTTGAGGTGTTTGTGGTGCGAGAGGATGAGCCGCTTGTAGGCGGGCGTGCCCGCCACGCTACCGAGGTGCTCGCGCACCCATTCGAGCTTGTGCTGCCAGGCGGTGGGGTTATCCCACGGCGCTGTCGAGAGAATGTAGGTGTCGTACACCTCGGCAAGGTGCGCGTAAGCGTCGAGGGCGCCGGGCATCGGGCTCATGAGGGCGAAGATGCCGGGAACATCATCGAGGTGGCCGGCGAATTCAAGTCGGAGGTCGTCGCTGATCGCGGCGATACCGGTCGCGAAGTCGACGAGGGTGTTGTCGAGGTCGATGTAAAGAATCTTTTTTACGG
>JAYTXO010000278.1:0-16904 GCA_043742905.1 Microbacteriaceae bacterium
GCCCTCCTCGGCCACCACCAGCTCCACGACGTCGCGGAGCAGCTCGTCGCGCGACGAAACCGCGTAGTGGAAACTCGCGAGCGGCATCCCGGCCTCCGCGACGATGGCGCGGGTGGTCGCGGCCGCGAGCCCGTCGCGCGCGATCACAACCAGCGCGGCCTGCGCGAGTGCGGCGCGACGGTCGGTCGCGGGAATGCGGGACATCGGGCCTCCTGCGCGTTGCTTCGCGATGGTCGCGCGAAGTGGGACAACCGTCCCAGACAATCGACCCAGTTGGCAAGCGCGGTGCTCACATCCGAACCACAGGGGAGTTTCGACATCTGAAAGTCCGAACCGCAACGAGAATTGCGCACGCTCGGCTCCGGGGTGCGTCCTGCGCAGCCCGCGCCCGCGTGACAGGATCGCCGCATGCAGCGTGCCGCGACAGCCCAGCTCGACCTCCAAGCTTCGAGCCCGGCCACCCTCATCCTGTCGGTGTCGGTCGCCGACGAGACTGCCAGCGACAACCTCACCGTGACTCAGAAGGGAGCCTGGCTCGAGCCCCGCGTCGTGCTCGACCAGCACGGCGCCCGACTGCACGTCGTCGACGTGGAAGCCGGGCCGATCGAGGTTCTCTACTCGGTCACGAAGTTTGGCGCGATGCCGGTGGTCGACCAGCCGGCGATTGATGAGATCCGCTATCTGCGTCCGAGCCGTTATTGCGAATCCGACACGCTCGGAGCTGTTGCGCGCGTCGAATTCCAGGGACTTGTCGGGCGCGAACTGCTCGCCGGTGTCAGCTCGTGGGTCGGCCAGAGCCTCGCATACGTGCGGGGGTCGAGCCAGCCGACTGACGGAGCGGTCGCCACGCTGCTCTCTCGACGCGGAGTCTGCCGCGACTACGCACACCTCGTGATCGCGTTCCTGCGCGCGCTCGATGTTCCCGCGCGGATGGTCGCGGTGTACGCGCCCGGCCTCGACCCGATGGACTTCCATGCTGTCGCCGAGGCGTATGTCGACGGCAACTGGTACGTCGTCGACGCCACAACGCTCGCGCCGCGCTCGACGCTCATGCGCATCGCAACCGGGCGGGATGCCTCCGATACCGCGTTCCTGTCGACGCGTCGAGGCGTCGTCACGCTCAACAATCTGGAGGTGTCTGCAGTATCGGACGTCCTTCCGAACGACGACATCTTCCAGTTGGTTCGGTTGGGATAGGCACGAACAGGAACGACTTCCAGGCGGTGCCGACGTCGGCCACGCCGCAGCTATCGATGCCGCACAGATTGAATTCCGCAAAACTTGCAAGAGGGTAGCTCGCGATGAAAGCAACCGCGAGCGTCCAGATCAGGTGTAGCGCAACCACCGGCTCGATCTCAAGCCGGTGCGTCGGACCACCGTCGCTCGCCGTGTGATCGGCTATACCGCGGGTCTCTTGGATTGACGATCACGAGGTGAGAGCTCACAAGTACCAGACCGCGCTCAGCCAGAGCAGCGCCTGTCCTCCCCCAGTGGCAAGCCCGGCCGCGACCCCCAGCCACACACGCACCCTGCCCGGACGGAGCCACGGTACGAGTCCCACGGCGACCGCGAAGATCACTCCGATCACTCCGCAGCTGATCCAACTCTGGACCTGATTATCGGTGTACCGGCCGAAGCCGCCGCCGCCGCAGCCGCTGATGCCACACAGCGAGATCCCGCCGATAATCCAGACCG
This sequence comes from Microbacteriaceae bacterium, assembly GCA_043742905.1. Taxonomy (GTDB): domain Bacteria; phylum Actinomycetota; class Actinomycetes; order Actinomycetales; family Microbacteriaceae; genus Lysinimonas. Next base: position 1,696 of record JAYTXO010000278.1, read on the forward strand.
GAGTCGCAATGAAAGCCGCAAGCGGAACTGTCCCGAAAAGGTGGAAGGCGCGCCGCCGAACAACGCGGACACCGCGCTCCTCACCGGGGTACCAGGGAGAGCCTGCCAAGGTCAGCCGCGCAATCAGAAGTCCACATCCGGCGGCGAGCATGATGATCAGCGCGACCGTCAGGGGCGCCAAAGGAGAGTGCCCGTTCCCACCTACGCTCGGGTAGCTCCAGCTCGCCGCGGTGGGGGTCAGCAGCCAATAGACCGGAGCGACGGCGGCCACGGCCCCGTAGCCGGCTACCCTCGCTCCGGATCGCGCCCGGAACAGCACGATCGGCCAGAGCGCGACCCCGAGCAACACTCCTGCCAGCGCGATCAGCACCGAAGAAACAGCCTGCTGGGGTAATAATGCTCCCCGGCCGCCGAGCAGCGACATGATCGCGTACGCAAGCAGTGTGCCGACGACGCCGGCAACGGGAAGAAGGGCGAGCGACACCCATGCCCGCCGACTCAGGATCTGCGTCATCACGCATGTCTATCGCTGCGCCGAGCGCACGTCAGCACCCAGTGTGAGGGGTACTCCCGCCGGGGTTCGAACCCGGACTAGGGCGATTTTAAGTCGCCTGCCTCTGCCAGTTGGGCTACGGGAGCAAGCTGGAGCCGGGAGCAAAGGCCGTTTCTGACCCTCGTCGCGACGCCAGCGCCGACGCCCACCTCGGGCATCGGGTCACGTCCCCGAGATTACGCTGCCCGTCGCGTCCAGTGGACACGATTGCCCGGTGCGAATCACCGCGACGGATGATTTGTGACCTCTGAAGGTCCGGAAGAGGGCTGGTGCGAGCGCCAACTGCGTCTGCCTCGATAAGACGCACGATCGCGGCGAAGAGTCGCGGCTAGGCCTTGGGCCGGGACGCGAACTTCTCGAACTCGGCACGCGGCACGTCGCGAGCCGGGATGCCGATCAGGTCGCGCTGCAGAACCAGGTTGAGGAACCAGTTGCCGAAGACGCGAATCTTGCGGTCCCAGAACGGGATCGCGAGGCCGTGATAGCCGCGGTGCATGACCCAGGCCGGGAAGCCCTTCACAGCCAGCTTGCCGTTCTGGTACACGCCGTCATAGAGGCCCAAGCCCGCCACCGCGCCAAGGTTTTGGTGGAAGTAGTCCACTGGCTTCTCGCCCCGGATGTCGGCCACTAAATTTTTCGCCAGCAGCTTGCCCTGGCGCACAGCGTGCTGCGCGTTGGGGACGGTGAAGCCGCCGATGCCCTTACCCGTGAGATCCGGCACCGCACAAGCGTCGCCGGCACCCCAGGCGTCCGGAACAACGCCGTCGTCGTTGATGACGCGCAGGTCGGCCTGCACACGCAGGCGACCGCGCTCCTCGATGGGAAGGTCAGTGTTCTTCACTACCGGGTTGGCCATCACGCCCGCGGTCCACACGATGAGATCCGACTCGAAGCTCTCACCCGTCGACAGCTCGATCCTGCCGCCGACCGCACTCGCGAGCTGAGTGTTGAGGTGGATCTCTGCGCCCTTCTGGGCCAGGTCTTTGATGACCCAGAGGCTGGACTCGAGCGACACCTCCGGCATAACGCGGCCCATCGCCTCGATGAGGTGGAAGCTCGTGTCATCCATTTCCAGTTGGGCGTAGCTGCCGACGAGGGCGCTGGCGAAGCTGCGAAGCTCCGCGAACACCTCAATGCCGGCAAAGCCGCCGCCAACCACCACGGTGGTGAGCAAACGGTCGCGCTCGGGACCGGCCGGGAGGTTGGATGCCTTCGCGAAGTTGTCGGTCATTCGGTCGCGGATCGACACCGCCTCTTCGATCGTCTTGAGACCGATGGCCTCGTCGGCGACGCCAGGGATCGGGAAGGTGCGCGAGACGGCGCCAGCCGTGACCACGACGATGTCATAGTCGATCTCCCACGAAGAGCCGACGGCCGGAGTGATCGTGGCGACCTTTGCGGCGTGATCGACCTTCGAGATAGCCGCGGTAACGACCGTGGTCTTCTTCAGGTGACGACGATGCGCGACCACCGCGTGACGCGGCTCGATCGAGCCAGCCGCGATTTCAGGCAGGAACGGCTGGTAGGTCATGTAGGGCAGCGGATCAACGATGGTCACCTGCGCCTCGCCACGAGAAAGGTACTTCTCGAGCTTCTTCGCCGCATAGAAACCGGCATAGCCGCCGCCGACGATCAAGATCTTGCGCACGTGTGGGTTCTCCTCGCTGGAAAGTGGCGGGACCAACCTAGCCGGTACGGCGAAGCGACCTGAAATGCACGACCGCTCCGACGACCAGACCACCGAATGCGAAGAGCATGAGGAGGACGACCAGCAGCGGCAGTCCCACCAACCTCAACAATACGGTGCTGGGAAGCAGCACACCGACGGGGTTGCGTGGCTGGGCGACGACGACCGGAACGGGCGTGATCACCGCCTCCTGTGAGGTCACCGCCGTCGGGGTCGTGGTGGCGCGGCGGTTAATCCGCACCCAGTCCGCGAGGTCGCCCAGGGGGTTGGCTTTCACGGTCGCGACGGTGTTGGCGACGGCGGCCGCGGCATCCACCAGCCCGTAACCGTAGAGATCGTCGGGACCAGCGGCGCCTTTGTCGTGCGCGGTGGTGAGTACGCGTTGGATCACGTTGGCGGCATCCAACTCCGGATGAGCCGCCCGCACCAACGCAACGATGCCCGCCACGATCGGGGTGGCGCCACTGGTGCCGTCCCAGAGCACGTAGCCTCCGCCCGGAATCACGCCGACCAGGTTCTCACTGGGTGCGGACACTCCGATCGTGATCCCCTGCGCCGAAGCTTGACGGCTTGCGACCCCGCTGGAGTTCACCCCGCCGATCGCGAGTACGCCCGGCATGGTTGCGGGTGCGCCGACCTCCTCGGTGCCGCTCCCCCGGTTGCCGGCCGCGGCGACCACTACCACGTCGTGCTGCGCCGCGTAGAGGAACGCGGTGTCCCAGCTGGGCGGCCAGTCGAGCGTGTTGCGGGTCAGCGACATATTGATGACCTTCGCGCCGTGGTCGACGGCCCAGGTCACCGCCTGGGCGATCTGGTCGTCGGAGTTCGTGGCGCTCGCACCGAAACCGACCGAGATCGACAGGAGGGATGCTTCGGGCGCCGCCCCGATCACGCCGGCGTTGCTGCCCGAGCCGCGCCCGGCAGCCAGCGACGCGACCATCGTGCCGTGCGAAGAGTCTGAGCTCACCGGCTTCTCGCCGTTCGCCGAACCCTGGCCCGAGAAGTCGGTGCCACCCACCACAGCGCCGCGCAGTTCGGCGACGCTGCCGTCGATCCCGCTGTCGATGATTGCGATGGTGACACCCTTGCCCTTGGTGGTGTCCCAGGCCGTCCGGATGCCATAACTGTCGAGCCAGTACTCCTTCGAGCGCACCAGGTCGTCGCTCGATCCCGCCGCACCGTGTGCGAGGGGAGCAGCCGTCGCGGCTGCCGCCGGAGCGAGCATCGACGCGGCGACGGCCAGTACGACCCCCGCACGAAGCAGCTGGTTCTTCATACCCCTGACCCCGGGTCGGCGCACTGACAGCGCGCGGGCGTCCAGGCGTTGCGGGCGAGTGCCAGGTCTCCGATCGGGTTCACGCCGGAGCCAGCGGCGAGCGAATGGCCGACGAGAGCGTGCAAGCACTTGATGCGGTCGGGCATGCCGCCTGCTGAGAATCCGGCGATCTCCTCGACGACTTCGATGCTGTCGCGATCGGCCAGGTACGACGCGTGGGCGGCCCGATAGGCCGTGGCGAGCGCGGCATCCGTCGCCAGCAACTCGATCAGCTCGGTCATGACGCCGGTCGCTTCGAGGGTCGAGACGGTCGATGTTGCCGCCGGATGACTCAGGTAGTAAAGCGTCGGAAAGGGCGTCCCGTCGTCGAGGCGCGGCTTCGTAGCAACGACGGTCGGGTTGCCGCAGACGCAGCGCGCGGCGATCCCGATTACGTTGCGGGCCGGGCGGCCCAGCTGCGCGCTGACGACCGCCACGTCACGATCACTCGGCGGGTCGAAGGGCGGGCGGGTCATCCGCCGGTTCCCGAGGTGCCCGTTCCGGACAGCTGCGTTGGGGTCGCCTGCGTCAGCGCGGCGGTGTACACGGACGACAGGAGTGAGCGCATCCAGTCAACTTTTGTGGTCTGGATCGCGGAGCTGATCGGCTGGCGGTTCTGCGTCGGCTTGCCGTTAGCCTCCCCGATCACGAGGTAGCTGATGTCCCCAGGGAACACGTAGTAGAGCCGGTTGCGGGCCTGCGACTCGATGTACGCCGGGTCTTTCCAACGATCGACTTGGCCATTCAGGTCGGTCACGGCGCTCTTCGCATCATCGACCTGGGCCTGGAGCACTGCGATCTGCTGGCGCTGCCCGACGAGCGTCTTGAGGCTCGGGGCGAGCACCACGAGGGCGGCCACGATCAGCAGCATCAACGACAGCGCGAACCCCGAGAGCCGGAAGTTGCGGAGCCAGGCGGCGGGCCGCGACTCCTCGGGCATCGCGACCGGCACGCGTGTCGTCTTCACGCCTTCTTTCCTGTGCGGCTGAAACATGGGACCAGGCTATGCGAGGGACGTCGCCGTAGCCTGGAGGCGTGACCACATCCACTGGCAAAGAAGCCGCCCGCCCGTTCGCGCTCGAGACCGCCGGGGACGTGCACGCGGGCCCTGCCGATTTCGAGGCTACGGCGATCCGCGCGGAGGCGGACGGCTACGACGGGATCGGCGCCACCGAGCTGCAGCATGATCCGTTCATCTCGCTGGCGGTCGCCGCGCGCGGCACGAAGACGATCGCCCTCGCCAGCTCGATTGCGGTCGCGTTCGCGCGTAACCCGATGGCCGTCGCCGTGACCGCCAACGACCTGCAGCTGCTTTCCCATGGGCGTTTCGTGCTCGGGCTCGGATCCCAGATCAAGCCCCACATCGAACGCCGCTTCTCGATGCCGTGGTCGCATCCGGCCGAGCGGATGCGCGACTTCGTGCTCGCGATCCAAGCGATCCAGCACTCCTGGCAGAGCGGCGAGAAGCTCGACTACCGCGGCGAGTTTTACCAACACACCCTGATGACTCCTATGTTCGCCCCCGAGCCAAACCCCTTCGGCCCGCCGCCGATCGCGATCGCCGGAGTCGGCCAGCTGATGACCGAGGTCGCTGGCGAGGTCGCGCACGGCTGGCTGAGCCACAGCTTCACAACCGAGCGCTACCTGCGCGAGGTCAGCCTGCCGGCACTGCACCGCGGCGTGGCTCGCGCCGGTCGCGCAGCCTCTGACGTCCAGGTGAGCGTGCCGATGTTGGTCGCCGCGGGCACCTCACCCGCGGAACTGGATGCCGCGATCCTCGCCACCCGCAAGCAGATCGCGTTCTACGGATCGACGCCCGCCTACGCGAGTGTGCTTGAGCTGCACGGCTGGGCTGGAGTGCACGAACAGCTCAACACCGGCTCCCGTCGCGGCGAATGGGACGCGATGGCCGGGTTGATCACCGACGAGATGCTCTCGACCTTCGCCGCTGTTGGCACGCCCGCCGAGGTGGCCGCGCAACTCCGCTCGAGGCTCACGGGCATCGCCACCCGCGTGGCGTTCGCGTTCTCGTACCCTGCGCCCGACGAGCTCGGCGCCTCGATCATGCGCGAACTCGACGCCGGGGCATAGCGCCAGCCCCAGCGCCGTGCTCACCGCCGAGCCGCGACCAGACGACTACGCGCCGTGCCGCGGAAAAGCGCTCGCGCCCGCGTACACCGCGGCCTCGCCAAGTTCTTCCTCGATGCGCAGCAGCTGGTTGTACTTGGCGACCCGCTCCGAGCGGGCCGGAGCGCCGGTCTTGATCTGGCCGCCGTCCACCGCGACCGCAAGGTCGGCGATGGTGGTGTCCTCGGTCTCGCCCGAACGATGCGACAGAATCGCGGTGTAGCCAGCTCGCTGGGCCATAGCCACGGCATCCAGAGTCTCGGTGAGCGTGCCGATCTGGTTGACCTTCACCAGGATCGAGTTGGCGGCGCCCAGGTCGAGGCCCTTCTGCAGGCGGGTCGGATTGGTGACGAACAGGTCGTCGCCAACGATCTGGATCTTCGAGCCGAGCGCCTCGGTGAGGGCGACGTAGCCCTCCCAGTCGTCCTCGGCCAGCGGGTCCTCGATCGTTACCAGCGGGTAGTCGGCCACCAGCCCCTCGAAGTAGCTGGTGAGTTCGGCCGCCGTGTATGCCTTGCCCTCGTACTGGTACGCGCCATCCTTGAAGAATTCGGTCGACGCAACGTCCATGCCGAGAGCGATATCGGTGCCGACGGCGAAGCCGGCCTGACTAATCGATTCGACGATGAAGTCGAGAGCCTCGCGGGCCGACTTGAGGTCGGGGGCGAAGCCGCCCTCATCGCCGAGGCCGGTCGCGTAGCCGTTCTTATGGAGGTTGGCTTTGAGCGCGTGGTAGACCTCGGCACCCCAGCGAAGTGCTTCGGAGAAGCTGTCTGCTCCGATCGGCAGGATCATGAACTCCTGCACGTCGATGCCGTTGTCAGCATGTGCGCCACCGTTGATGATGTTCATCAGCGGCACTGGCAGCACGTGTGCGTTCGGGCCACCCAGATAGCGGAACAGCGGCAGGTCGGCCGAGTCAGCCGCAGCCTTGGCGACGGCAAGCGAGACGCCCAGGATCGCGTTGGCACCCAGCTTCGACTTGTTGTCGGTGCCGTCGGCGGCGATGAGCTCGGCGTCGACGAGGCGCTGGTCGCTGGCTTCGAAGCCTTCGACCGCCGGGCCCAGCACGTCGAGAACACTGTCGACGGCCTTGAGGACGCCCTTGCCGAGGTAGCGGCTCTTATCTCCATCACGCAACTCGTAGGCCTCGAAGGCGCCGGTGGATGCGCCGGACGGGACTGCGGCACGCGAGACGGTGCCGTCTTCGAGGAGGACCTCGACCTCGACGGTCGGGTTGCCCCGGGAGTCCAGGATTTCGCGAGCGCCAACGGCCTCAATGGACGACATGGGTTCTCCTTCAGAACGGGGCGGAACGGGGGTGAAACAGGGCGAAACGGCGGTGACGGTGGGTGGTGGTCCTCGGGGATTCTAGCGCGCAGCGATTAAGCGCCGAGGGGCCGGAGTTCGAGGTCGGCCGCGAAAGCGACGCGCGCGTCGACGAACGCGAAGTGAGTGAAGCCCTCGGCCGCGAGCGTCTCGAGCAGGATCTTCGTGTTCTTGGGGCGGGCCACCAGGCGTACGCGGCCTCCGTCGGTCAGCAGCTCTGACTTGAGAGTGAGCAGCGTCACGAGCGATACGTCGGCGTCGTAGAGCAGCGCGGTCGCGGTGGCCGCGTCATCCGGCTGCATCTCGAGCAGATCGAACAGTCGTTCGAAGCCGAGCGAGAACCCGGTGGCTGGCACGTCACTGCCGAGGAAGCGACCGATCATGCCGTCGTAGCGTCCGCCGCCACCGAGCGAGTACGGCACGCTCGGGTGCGCAAGCTCGAAGATCGGGCCGGTGTAGTAGCCCATGCCGCGCACCAGGAAGGGGTCGAACTCAAGCAAGACCGGCTGGGTGAGCAACTCCTCGGGCGACACCTCGCCACGGCGGGCCGCCTGCACGGAATCGCCCAGGCTGGCCAGTTCGGCGATCACCGACTCGTCGGCGCCCTGCGGCAGCGCCTTGCGGATCGCACGCGCGCCGAATGGCAGGTACTCCATGGTCATCGGGCGGTGGAAGAAGGTCTCGAGGGCGTCGACGGCCGCGGGGGTGACGCCGTTGGCGCGCAGCTCCTCGATGACCCCGAGCTGACCGACCTTGTCGAGTTTGTCGATGGTGATGAGCACGGAGTCCCGCTCGGACTCCGCAAACCCCAGGGTGTCGAGCATGCCGATCAGCAGGCGGCGATCATTGATCCGGATGACGGCGTCGCGCAGCCCGAGCGCGTCGACGGTTGCAAGCGTGGCAAGCAACAGTTCCGCCTCCGCCCGGATGTTCGGCTCCCCGATGATGTCGATGTCGCACTGCACGAACTGCCGGTATCTGCCCTTCTGCGGACGCTCCGCCCTCCACACCGGCGCGAGTTGGATCGATCGAAAAACGGCAGGCAGCTCGGACCGGTGACTCGCATAGAAGCGGGCGAGCGGCACGGTGAGGTCGAAGCGAAGCCCGAGGTCGACGAGGTCGAGCGGTTCGGTCGCCGCCTGCAAGTCGGCGTGGGTGAGTCCGCGCTTGAGCACCCCAAATGCGAGCTTCTCGTTATCGCCGCCGAGACCGACGTTCAGGCGGTCGCTATCCTCCACGACCGGCGTCTCGATCTCGTCGAAGCCGTGCGCGCGGTAGCTGGCGCGGATGATGGCGAGCAGTCGCTCCCGTCGCGCCTTCTCGGCCGGAAGGAAGTCGCGCATGCCGCGCGGAGGGTTGACCTGATTCATCACGAGTTGATTCTGTCAGGCGGCTTCGCCCAGGCAACCCTCCGAGCCCTCGCGCCCGATCTCCAGCCTTGATCGCCTGCTAGGGTCTCGGCATGAGCGAGCCGAACTCAGATCGCGGAATTCAGGTCACCGGTCTCGCCCGCTCCTTCGGTGGTGTCGCCGCGGTCCGCGACGTGAGCTTCGAAGCCGCACCCGGTCGCGTCACCGCTTTGGTGGGACCGAATGGCTCGGGTAAGACAACGCTCCTCCTGATGCTGGCGACTCTGCTTGAGCCAGATCACGGCACCATCCTGATCGACGGACTCGACCCGATGGCCAATCCGCGAGCGGTGCGATCCGTACTCGGATGGATGCCAGACGTTCTGGGCTCGTGGGCGGCATTGAGTGTGCGGGCGACTTTGGAACTGACCGGTCGCCTGTACGGCATGACGCCGGATACCGCATCAGCCCGCGCCCACGAGCTCATCGCGCTCGTCGATCTCGTTGAGTTCACTGAGCGCCGGACCCGGGTGCTCAGCCGCGGGCAGAAACAACGGCTGAGCCTGGCCCGCTCTCTGGTGCATGATCCGAGAGTGCTGCTGCTTGACGAGCCAGCTTCCGGGCTCGACCCGCGCGCGCGTGTCGCGCTCCGCGAGTTGCTGCGGCGGCTCGCCGGAGAAGGACGCACGATCCTGATCGCCAGTCACGTGCTCGCCGAGCTCGAGGAGGTGGCCGATGACGCCGTCTTCCTCCAGCACGGCGCGACCGTTGACGGCGAGCGGCTGACCGCGGTCCAGGCGAAACCGAGAAGCTGGCGCATCCGAACGCTCGATCCGAGTGCCCTCGATTCCGCCCTCGCGAGCGAGGCGGTGAGCTCCGAACCGACCGCTGATCCCGCCGAGACCCTGGTCGCTCTCGCCGGCGAGGCCGACGCGGCCGCGCTGCTCGCGCGGCTGGTGGCGGCGAAGGTCCCGATCAGCGCATTCGGGCCGTCGATCGGTGACCTCGAGCAGACTTTCCTTGACCTCGACTCGGACGGTGAGCGGTGAACGGGTTCTGGCAGGGTCTCTGGCTGATCGCCTCAATCGAACTGCGCCAGCGCGTCCGCGGGGTCGCGTGGTACGTGCTGCTTGGGGTCTTCGTACTCCTGCTCCTCGTCGTCACGGTGCTGCTCGGGGTCACGTTCAACGTGACTACCTCCGCCGCCAGCGCCTCCGGTATCGGGGCAGGCATCTTCTCCACGGTCATCTACTTCGTGCTCCTGCTGGGCACGCTTGTCGCGCCAGCGGTGAGCGGCAACGCGATCAACGGTGACCGGGAATCGGGCACGCTCGCCACCACGCAGGTCACGCTCATCACGACCGCCCAGCTCGTGCTCGGCAAATTCTTCGCCGCATGGCTGACCGCCCTCGCCTTCCTCGCTGTTTCTCTGCCGTTCCTGGTGGTCGCCCAGGTACTTGGCGGCGTACAAGGTTCCACGATCGGCATTTCGACCGCGGTGCTTGCGGTCGAGCTCGGCGTGGTCTCGGCGATCGGCGTCGGACTGTCCGGGATCATCCGGCGTCCGCTGTTCTCGGTGGTGGTGACCTATCTGGTCGTAGCGGCACTCAGCCTGGGCACGCTCATCGGCTTCGGCCTGGGCAGCATTGTGCTCGAGAAGCAGGTGACCGTCCACTCCGCATTCGACGACGGATCCGGCACCTGCCTGGTGCAGCCGGATTACACGGTTCCGATCCCAGCGTTCAATGAGGTCTGGTGGATGCTCGCCGCTAACCCGTACGTCGTGCTCGCGGATGCCGTGCCCATCCACTTCGCTAATGGCGGTTACCCTGACGACCTGTTCGGGTACATCAAACTCGGTGTACGCAGCGCACAGCTCGCGCCGGTGTTACCGACCTCGTCCTTCGACTGCACCAGCCAAGACACCACCCCTCCGCAGCCCACACCCCGAAAGATCATCGACAGCACGGTGCCCAGCTGGTTCGTGGGCCTCTTGCTTCAGCTCGCTTTGGCCGTCGCGGCGCTGGCGTTCGCGGTCAGGCTGACGCGCGCGCCAGCTCGACGCCTCGCGCCCGGGAGCCGGATCGCCTGAGCTTGCGAATGCCGTTAGCGGCCTCCCGCCGACTCGGCTGCGAGCACCTCCGCGCCGAGGTCACGCAGGGCCGCGCGCAGCGACCGCTCGGCGTCGAATCCAGCGGCCTGGGCGGCCGCGGCCATCGCCAGCAACTGCTCGCCTAACTCGTGTTCGGTCGCCGGGATCACCGCGGGCGCGCGCTCAACCCCCACCTTCGCAGCGCGGCCCAGCACCTTGTCGGCGAGGGCGAGGCTCGGCATCCCCTGGGGGATCCCCTCGAGCACACTGGTGCGGTGCGCCTTCTCGACCGACTTGACCTGCTCCCAGGTGGCCACGACCTCCGCCGAGGTCTCGACCTTGACGTCGCCGAAGACATGCGGGTGCCGGGTGACCATCTTCTCGGCCATCTGCGCCGCGACATCCTCGAGCGTGAACCAGCCCGCCTCCGCAGCGATGTCGGCGTGGAAGATCACCTGGTAGAGCACGTCGCCGAGCTCCTCGAGCAGCTCCTCGCGGTCGCCGATTTCGATGGCTTCGACGAGTTCGAAGGTCTCCTCGATCAGATACTGCACGAGCGAGGCGTGGGTCTGCTCACGATCCCAGACGCAACCACCGGGGGCACGCAGCTTCCCCATCACCGCGATCAGCTCGTCTAGCTCGGGATGCGGCGTGGTCGGCACGAGCGGCTGTTCGGAGGGCGGCGTCATGCCCCCATCCTGCCGCGGTCAGCTCGCGACGGCAGGATCGGACGCGGCGTCAGCGGGTGTCGCTGACGCCGCGGGAGCGGATGCCACCACCGGCGTCTGCGGCATGGCCACGACCGCGGCGACGATCAGCGCAGCCGTGATCGCGATCCCGATAAACACTCCCGTGGATGCGAGGGCCACCGTGTTCGGGTCGTGCTCGTTGCCGCCGTGGCTCGCAATGATCCCGTTCGCGACCGCGCCGAGGATCGCGGCACCGACCGCGCTGCCGATGGAGCGGGCGAACATGTTGGCGCCGGTGACGACGCCGCGCTCGCCCCAGCCGACGCTCGACTGCGCCGCGATCAGGGTCGGGACGTTCGACCAGCCGAACCCGAATCCGGTGACGAAACAGGCAATGGCGACGATCACGATCGACGGCTGTGTGCCGAACAGGGCGAGCGTGAGGGTGCCGGCCACCACAATGAGGCTGCCGATCAGCGCGGTGGTGCGGAATCCGAATCGGAGGTAGAGGCGACCCGCTAAGGTCGCCGAGATGGGCCAGCCGATGGTGAGCGCGGCGAGCGCGAGGCCCGCTTCGAGCGGCGGGACTCCGAGCGATCCTTCTAGGTAGGTGGGCACGAACGAGCTCAAGCCGATGAGCCCGGCGCCGACGAAGAAGGCGACGAGAGAAGTGGTGAGCAGCAGGCGACGACTGAACACCCAGAGCGGCAGCACGGGCTCGGCGACGCGCTTCTGGACCACGATGAATCCAGCCAGCAGCACGGCCCCCACCGCGAACACCGCGATGCTGATCGGCGAGTTCCAGGCCCACGCTTCGCCGCCTTCGAGAACACCGAGCACGATCAACGCCGTCGAGGCGGCGAGCAGGGAGGCCCCGAGGAAGTCGATCGAGTGCGGGCGCCGCTCCACCTTCTCGTGGAATCCGCGCATCAGCAGCACGACTGCGACGATGCAGACTGGGATGTTGACGAAGAAGATCAGGCGCCACGAGCCGAACTGCGAGAACACGCCGCCAAGCGTCGGGCCGATCACCGAGGAGACCGCCCAAACCCCCGCGACGTAGCCCTGCACGCGGGCGCGTTCCGCCACCGTGTAGATGTCTCCGATGATTGTGATCGACATCGGCTGCACCGCACCGGCGCCGAGACCCTGCACGGCGCGGAAAGCGATCAGCGCGGGCATGCTCCAGGCGAAACCGCAGAGGATCGAGCCGAGCAGGAAGAGCGCGATTCCGATCAGGATGATCGGCTTGCGGCCCACCATGTCGGCGAGCTTGGAGTAGATCGGAACGCTCACTGCCTGCGCGAGCAGGTAGATCGAGAACAACCAGGGGAAGGCCGAAAAGCCGCCGATATCCTTCACGACTGACGGCACCGCTGTCGCCAGAATGGTGGCGTCGATGGCCACCAGGGCCGTGCTCACCATGATGGCGAGCAGCACGGGCCCACGTTCGGATCGGAGGCCTACGCTGTTTGTCACTTTGACTGTAAGACGGTGGCGTCGCGCAACATTCCGTCAGCCGCGAGAATAGGCGAGTGCAACTCGCCCTCATCGCCCTCCTGCTGGTGGTGTTCTGGCTGCTTGCCTGGCGCGCGATCACGCGTCAGCGCGGTCCGTACCGGCGCTTCAAGAAGCTGACCTCGACGCGATCGCGGCAGCGGGTCTACGCCCGCTGGCTGCTCGAATCCGTGCTCGTGATGGGCGGACTGACGTGCGCCGTGTTGCTCGCGGCCTGGGCGTACGTGCCGCTCGTGCTGCGCGGAACGCAGGACTGGGCACCCGTCGTGGCGCTGCGCGGATTCCTCGGGACGGCACCGGGTGTCGTCGTCTCCATCGTCGCGGTCGTGATGGTCGTCGCCGCGCTCATTGCACCGGTTTTGCTGCTGCGCGGGAACAGTCTTGACGAGATCCCGGCAGTCGGTGACATCCGGGCCCTGCTTCCGCGAGTGCGCGGCGAGCTGAAGTACGGCGCTGGCCTCGGGCTACAGGCCGGGCTGTTCGAGGAACTGCTCTTCCGCCTCGCGCTGCCCGCCCTACTGTTCGGCATCGTCGGTAACGGCCCGCTAGCGTTCGGCCTCGCGTGCCTGCTGTTCGGGATGCTGCACCTTTACCAGGGCCTGCCAGGCATCCTGGTCGCCACCCTCCTCGGAGTGGTCTTTGCGACTCTGTACGTGGTCACCGGGTCGATCGCTGCGCCCGTCGTGCTTCACGCCCTCGTGGATCTGCGCTCGCTGGTGCTCATCCCGATCACTGCCGGCGGTGCATGGAGCAAGCGCGACTAGGTGCCGCACCAGCAGCTCAGCCGCGGACGACATTCCCCTTCGAGCAGGTGTGCTGGTCGGCGCTTTGGCCCTGCACGGTCGAGGGAAGCGCGATCGAGTTGTCGGCGGTCGGGGCCGGGACCGGAGTCGCGCTGCCGGTTGCCGGGGTGGTCGCCGGCGGCGCTGGTGTCGGCGCGGTGGTCTGGCCGGGGGCGAGCGTAGCCGCCCGTCCGGTCGTGCCAGTGAGAACCACGCGCTGGTCGTTCTGCAACGCCTGCTTGACCACGTTGTCGCCCGCCGCGGACGGGACGACGCGGTTCGGGTCGAGCGGGCTGGAGGCGACCGGGTATTGGATCATCACGATGTGGGACAGCGGGATACTTTTGACCGCGAGCGCGATCGCGACCATCGTGTCGAGGTGGACCAGCGACTCGGAGAGCTGCATGTTCGACGCCGCCGATCGGGCGAGGCCGTAGAGCTTGAGGGGGTTGGTCAGCACGCTGTCGCTCTTCACCGTGCGGGCGAGTGCCGAGAGGTAGATCTGCTGGTTGCTGATCCGTCCAAGATCGCTGCCGTCGCCGACGCCGTGCCTGGTGCGCAGGAAGGCGAGGGCCTCGGCACCCGAGATGGTGTTCTCTCCAGCAGGGAGGGCGAGCCCGACATACGGATCCTGGATCGGTGTCGCGACGCACACAGTCACGCCGCCGACAGCGTCGGCCATCGAGGCCACCCCGTTGAAGCTGATGGAGGCCGCGTACGGGATGTCGATGCCGGTGATTTTCTCGATTGTCAACACCGGGCAGGACAGGCCGCCCCGGGAGAGCGTCGAGTTGAGAATCACCATGCTCGACGCCGAGTATGTACCACCTTTGGGGTTCGGGCAGGCCGGCACCGGAATCATCAGGTCGCGCGGGAAGCTCACGATGAGCGCCGATTGATGGTCTTGCGCGATATGCACGAGGATCGTGACGTCGTTGTTGCCGGCACCGGATGATCCGGCAAGGTCCGCTCGGTTCTGGAAGCCCGACTGCCCGCTGCGCGTATCCGTGCCGACAATGAGTACGTTGACGCCGCCCTGGATCGCGTCAACCGCTGGCGGCGCGGTCGACCCGTCGAGGTGCGCGAGGTGGACCGTATTCGTAGTAACCACCGTCGTGAGCTGCCAAACGGCGATCCCGGCAACCGAAATACCCGCGACGAGCACCGTGGCGATGGCTGCCGCCACGAAGGCCACGACGCGCGTCCAGGCCCGGGGGATCCTCTGCCGCCCGTGTCGCACCCGCGCCTGCGGAGCCCGAGCGGTCCGAGCGTCCCTTCGTCTCATGGTTCTCCCATCGCAGTGCCGACGTTTTAGGACACTACCCGCGCACGCCACGCCACGCCATAACTGCGCATCTGCGCGGTTTCGGCGGGCTCAATCGGCGGTGGTTGAGCCTGTGGAAACCACCGCAGCCTTCGGCGGGAAGATCGCTGCGAGCAGGCCGGTGACCCACTCGATCAGCTCCGCGTCGCTGTGCTGCGGGTTCGGGATCCCGGCGAACAACGGAACGCTGATCGCCTTCGCCTGCGCAAAAAGCCGCGCGCCCGGGTAGAGCCGCTGGAGCCGCACCTGCAGCGAGTCGGGCAGATCAGCCGGGGCGATGCGCAGATTGCCACCCATCGCGACCACGTCGCTGAGGCCGGCCTTCTGGGCGACGCGGCGCAGGCGCGAGACCGCAACCAGGTTCTTGACCTGCTCGGGCAGCTCGCCGTAGCGGTCGGTGAGTTCCTCAACGACGGAATCGATCGAGTCCTCGGCAGAGGCCGG